>JAQICO010000028.1 GCA_027858495.1 Spirochaetaceae bacterium | reverse complement strand
GTTGGTGGGGTTGGTCTTAGTGGTGGGATTGGTCTTAGTGGTGGCAGCTGGTTTGCTTGTGGTGGATTTTCCAGCTTTTGAATCATTAACGTAAAAGCCGCTACCCTTAAAGATTACGCCTAATCCTCCCCCTACGAGACGTCTCAATCCTTCTTTTTTACATTGAGGACATAGGGTTAAAGATACATCTGACATAGACTGGAATACTTCCATATTATGTCCGCATTGTTCACATTGATAATCATAGGTAGGCATGGCTAATCCTCAATTTTATATATAATTAAATTATAACTTTATTTGTTAAATTTCAAGTGATATTATGGCTATATTATTCTTCTAATAGGAACATGTTTTTTATATAGGTAGTCCTTGATCTCCTGAATTTTATAATCACCATAATGTACCATGCTTGCAATAAGGGCTGCATCTGCCTTTCCTTCTTTTAATACATCTTCTAAATGTGATGGTTTTCCAGCTCCGCCAGAGGCAACCACTGGAACTGTTACAGCTTCTGAAAGCATTCTTGTGGCAGTTAACTCATATCCGTCTTTTGTTCCGTCAGCGTCTATGGAATTTAATACAATTTCACCCGCTCCAAGTTTAACCGCTTCCTTACCCCATTCCAACATATCAAAATCCGTCGGTGTTCTTCCCCCATTGATTACAACCCTATAGCCCGAAGGCATTTTAGCATCCTTGGCGGCATCCATGCCTAATACAATACATTGATTACCAAATATCTGAGCCCCTTGAGAGATTATAGACGGATTCTGGACAGCGGCTGAATTCACACTGACCTTCTCTGCTCCAGCCAGCAGGACCTTACGCATATCCTCCACCGAAGAGATACCACCTCCGACACAGAAGGGTATAAAGATTCTTTTTGCCACTTCTCTTACAACATCAATCATGATTGCTCTTTTTTCTGCTGAGGCGGTTATATCGTAAAAAACTAATTCATCGACCCCCTCTTCATAATACTGAGCCGCCATTTCAACAGGATCACCGATATCTACATTGCCTTTAAATTTTATTCCTTTTGTGGTTTTACCTTCCCGAACATCGAGACAAACAACTATTCTTTTTTGAAACATACTATACCTCCCAGTTCAGAAAATTCTTTAATATTTTCAGACCTTCTCTTCCACTTTTTTCCGGATGAAATTGGGTTGCCCGAATATTATCTTTCATAACAGCAGAACAGAAATCGATTCCATAGTTACTGCTGCCCCACTGATGGGCTTTATCCAGAGGATCGACATAGTAAGAGTGAACAAAATAAAAGGATGCCTCTTTGGATAATCCCTTGATCAATGGGTCATCTATAAAATCTACGGTGTTCCAACCGATTTGAGGAATTTTTAATCCTAAATCCTTGGGGAATTGACGAACATCTCCAGGTACTATTCCAAGACAGGGAGTATCACCCTCCTGGGAATGATCAAAGAGAATCTGACTGCCCAGGCAAATCCCGAGGAAGGCCTTTCCTGTGGCGGCAAATTCTCTCAAGGCCTGATCCATACCATTTTTTTTAAGGTTTTCCATGGCAGATGCGGCATGACCTACACCAGGAAAAATAACCTTAGAGGCAGCTTTGATTTCTTCTGGTTTAGAGCAAATTTTAAAATCAGCTCCAATAAACTGCAGGGCTGTTTCAACACTTTTAAGATTTCCTGCGTTATAATCTATAACAGCTATCATTTTTCAACTCCTTGTAATTGCATCTGCAGCAACATAGTCCATTCAGCCATATTCAAATATATTTCCCGATATATCAAGTCTTGTCCTTGAAAAAAATTCTCACTCTCCATTATACGACTTCCAAGTTGACCCAATAGAAAGACTCTTGAAGCTGCTTGTAATGCTCTTTCTTTTTCCGGAATACTTTCAAATTGGAACTGCAACTCAAGATTTCCAAGAGATTCTCTTGAATATAAATAAATTTTCATGGAACTGCTCAAATTTTGTACTATCGCGGAATTCTTCCATAAATTATCCATAAACTCCCCTTCTATACTTATATATACTTGAAGGTCTTCAGTGATAAAATCATTTATATAAAGCGTTTCGTCGGGAATGGGTTGCTCCGATGTGTTATACAATAAAATCTGATTCCTATTAAGTATTTTTAACTTCCAATTATCTTCCAAGGATATATAGGTAGAGTTTTCATTGTCAGACTTCATCCATTGATCTGAATTGCTTAATGCCATTTTTAATGAACCCGCAGGGAAATCTCCCCATAATTCAATAAATAAATTGTCCTCTTGAGCGCCCAAAACCAACCATTGAGTTCTATCTATAATTGTCTCTAAATCTTCTTTTGATATATCTTGAT
>JAQICO010000336.1 GCA_027858495.1 Spirochaetaceae bacterium | reverse complement strand
TGAAAGGGTCGCTCTTTGGGTGGATGTATACTGGGGGGCTTTGATACTCCCATTTTTGAGTATAGCCGTATTTTTGCGCATCCAGGGTGGACTTTTCAATTTGTGTGGCTGCCAGGGTCAGCAGGTAATAGGTGCTTTTAAGGCCCTTTTCCCAGGCTACCATATATATTTCGTCCAATAGTTTTCCGCTGGCTCCACGCATAAACACATTATGAGATTGGCTTTGGTCGATCCATTTCCCACGCCGGGCAGTCATTTCCATCAGCTGAACCGGACTTATGTCAAAGGCCTCTTTGCAGAGCTATGCGATTTTTTAGGCTGTCCCAATCCAGCGTGGAACTTCTATCAACAGGGATTTGTACACCACGGAGCTGCTCCAACAGGTCCAGGGTATCCAGGGGAAATATTCCACGATCCCATTTAATCCCTTAAAACTGCCATAAGCCCCTCGTTGGGCAGCAAGATCGGAGCTGGTCTGCAGAGTGTAATAGGAAATTACTTCGGTAATACGGTCAGTAAAATCCAGGGCCTGGGGGGAATCGAAGGGAATCCTCTGAATATATAAAGCATCTTGAAGCCCCATCATGCCAAGTCCGATGGGGCGATGTTTAAGGTTGGAGTTTTTCGCTTCTTCGGTGGGGTAATAGTTCAGGTCAATCACGTTATCCAGCAATCTAACGGCCGTTTTAAGACTCTCCTTGATCCGTCGGGTCAACACGCCCTGCTCATTGACCATAAGGCGGAGATTTAAGGAACCTAGATTGCAGACCGCTGTTTCATCGGCACTATTATTCAGGGTGATTTCAGTGCATAGATTGGAATTGTGTTCCACTCCTACGTGATCTTAAGGCGAACGGATATTGCTGGGGTCTTTGAAGGTAATCCAAGGGTGGCCGGTTTCAAAAAGCCGGGTGAGCATTTTTCGCAAGAGTTTTTCCGCTTCCAGGGTTTTATGCTGGGCCATTTTTCCTTGTTTGGCCAATGTTTCATAGTGTTCGTATCTTTCTTTAAAAGCCCTGCCGTAGAGATCATGGAGGTCCGGGGCTTCCGAGGGAGAAAAAAGTGTCCACTCTCCCTTTTCCTTTATCCGGGACATAAATAGGTCTGGAATCCAGTTGGCAGTGTTCATATCGTGGGTACGTCGACGTTCATCGCCGGTGTTCCTCCGTTGATCCAGGAAATCCTCAATATCCAGGTGCCAGGTTTCTTGATAGGCACAGGTGGCTCCACGGCGTTTCCCGCTGCGGTTGATGGCCACGGTGGTATCGTTAGCTATTTTCAGAAAGGGAACCACGCCCTGGCTTTCAACCCGAGTGCTATTAATCTGGGCTCCCCTGGCCCGTGTTTCCTTCTCTTCTTCCTGAAGAGCAAGGCCCATGGAAACCCGCATCCAGAAGGCCTTGGGGGATTCTCTCAGCCGTCCATCATGGCTGTAGAAGTAACGCTCGGTAAGGGTTTCCAGACTACGGAACCCCAGTAGATTATCCCGATTAAAATCCAGGACCTGTTGAATCTTGTTAAAATCATAGTTTAACAACCTCTGATCCATGGTTTCCTGTTCGAAATTATTTATAGAATAGTTTAGACCCATAAAGGCCCGCTTCACCGCTTCTTTTATACGTTCTTCATTAAAGGGTACCAATGTTTTTTGAGATGTAATAACGATAACCAAAAAAGAATATATAACCCGACACTGCGATATACCAAATAATCCGGCCCCAGTTGGGATTAAAATGATTTACAATGATGGTAGAACGAAAAAGAAGAGCCGATGGTAGACCCAAATAAAAGAAAAGATTGATTACCCAAATAGGCATAGTTTAACATTCATAATATTATTGTAATGAATATAATTTAACTCAGCATTAGATGACAAGTATAACTCTAACGTATTATACCCGAAAAGGTATAAATTATGGGATATTTAAAATATTATACACGAAAAGGTATAAAAAGCTTGCTAAATCCTTTTTTATACCCTATAAGGTATACATGACCAAGGAATTAATACTATTAATCAAGGATAAACGCAGAGAGCTGAAGTTAACCCAGCAGGATTTAGCTGACCGGGCCGGGGTTGGCCTCAGATTTATTCGAGAATTGGAGCAGGGAAAAGAAACCCTTCGAATGGATAAGGTCAATCAGGTACTTGCTTTATTTGGCTTTAAGCTGATTCCCGGAAGGATGGAACATGCGTCAGGCTGAGATTTATTATGGAGATTCTCTCGCAGGAATACTAGCCGAAGGAGATTCAGGATATACCTTTGTCTACCATGTGGATTACCTGAATAATTCTCAAGCTAAACCTGTCAGCTTAACCTTTCCTTTGCAGCCGGAAGCCTTTCATCGCCCACAGCTTTTTCCCTTCTTTGTTGGCCTTATTCCCGAAGGATGGCTGCTTTCAGTGACGGAAAAGAATTGGAAAATAAATAACCGGGATCGTATGGGGCTGTTGATGGTTTGTTGTAAAGACTGTATTGGCGCAGTAACTGTGCATCCCCTATTGGAGATAGACTCATGATCTGTTTGAGCTGTGGTACCCCATTGAAAACCGGTCAGCAGGACTACCATCCTTCATGCTGTAAATGGCTTTTCCAGAGCAAAGAGCCCCCGGAGTTTCCCTTTGCCCTGGATGAATTGGACCATCTGGCCGGTCAGATAATAAAAAAACATTCCGCAGCTGTCACCGGAGTTCAAAAAAAACTTTCTCTGCATATATCCCAACACGAACAAGTAAAAAAACTTACCTTTGTTGGCCTATGGGGTAACTGGATACTCAAGCCGCCCGTTCCTGCATACCATCAGCTACCGGAAAATGAGCAGCTTAGCCTCAATTTAGCCGATGCCCTGGGAATCTCCACTGTACCCCACGGGCTGATACGTCTCGCTTCTGGAGAGCTTGCCTATATTACCCGAAGGGTGGATCGCCGTGGCAAGGAAAAAATTCCCATGGAGGATATGTGCCAGTTGAGCCAGAGCATGACCGAACAGAAATATAGGGGCAGTTTGGAACAGGTGGGCAAATTGGTTTTTCGATATTGCCAAAACCCTTTGTTTGATGTTTTGAGATTCTATGAGTTGGTGTTGTTCTGTTTTCTTACAGGAAATGGAGATATGCATCTGAAGAATTTTTCCCTGATAGGTTCTCCAGGGCAAATCTCCCTGGCTCCAGCCTATGACCTGTTAAATACCCGGTTGCTGATACCAGAAAGGGAAGACCCCGAGGAATCTGCCTTAGCTATCAACGGGAAAAGGAGAAAACTCAAGCTCCAGGATTTTCATAGTTTGGGAATCAATTTAGGCCTTACAAAAAAGCAGTTGGATAATGTGGAGAAACGTTTTGTCCAAAAAAAACAAGACCTGCATCAAAGAGTGCAATGGAGTTTTTTAGATGAGTCGTCCAAGACGGATTATTGCGAATTAGTCGAACAGCGCTGGAAGAGATTATAAGCCAGTTTTAGGTCAATCTATATCACTAAGTTCAACAGTCCAGTTATAATACTCCAAATCAATACCCATATTTGTATAAGTATCACCATCTTCATCTTCACACATAATATCAAATACAGAGGTATTTGCAGATACATCAAAACGAGCAGAATCTCCATTCATCAGAAC
>JAQICO010000390.1 GCA_027858495.1 Spirochaetaceae bacterium | reverse complement strand
GCTCTGGAACACAGGGTGATTCTGCCCTTGATTTGTTAGAAAAACGTTTTGCAAATGGAGTGATAAGCAAAGAAGAGTACCTGGAAAAAAAGAATCTTCTTAACCATAGAAGTTGAAGTGATGTCATATCTTTTAAAATTGCAGGTTTAATGGAGTGGCTTTGTCTTACTCTTCTGGGGAGAGTGGAAACATCAGCGTAAACACTGTTCCTGCTCCTGGGGAGCTCTCCACTTCGATGCTTCCCTGGTGTTGCTGTACCGTCCCAAGAGTGGTGGAAAGCCCCAGCCCGGTGCCTTTCCCCTGATCTTTGGTGGTAAAGAAGGGGTCAAAAATTCTTTCAATATATTCGGTGGGAATTCCTGAACCAGTGTCACTGACTTCAATTGTTATATAATTTCCTGGCTGAAGGTTAAAAGAGCTGTTTTGGCATGTTTCTAAATCCAATGATTGGTTTTTTGTCTTAAAACTAAGCCTCCCGGACTGATCCATTGCCTGGGTGGCATTGATTCCCAGATTAAGTAACACCGACTGTAGCTGTGAAGTATCTCCCATGATACTATCTTTTTGAGCGGATAGATTTAGCTCTATATAAATTCTCTTATCCACAGTGTTGTTCAAAAGCGCTTGAGTGCTGATTATTATATCATGTAAAAAGATTTTTGACATCTTAAGTTCCTGTGGTCTGGAAAAGGTTAGAAGTTTTTTGGCTAGATCGGCAGCCCTTTCCGAAGATTCCAAAATCATGTCCAGATAATTCAGACTTTCTTTATCTTCCTTTAAGTGTCCCTGTAATATTTCTGTACAGCCTATAATTCCAGAAAGCATGTTGTTAAAATTATGGGCCACCCCGCCGGCCAATTGACCCATGGATTTCATCTTTTGAGTTTGTCGAAGCTGCTCTTCTGCCTGTTTCTTTTCCGTTATATTACTTCCAAAGAAGGAGGCTCCAATCACTTCTCCAGAGACTATTATAGGATTGGCGCTTATTTGGATATATATTACTTGGCCACCTCCCTCATCAATTTTATCTTCTAAATGATAGGCTTCATTGGCTAAAACTCTATCGTAACGTTCTTGCCATCGGTGGCGGATGCTTTGAGGTAATGCCTTTAGCAGGTTCATTCCCACCTCTAATTCGATATCAAAACTCTCTTTATATTCTGCCTTAAACACACGGTTTATATAGATGATTTCATAGAGATTATTTATTGCCCAAATACTGTCACTGGTATTATCAATAATCGCCAAGGTTTGAGCATTGGCCTCTTTAAGTTTTATTTCTGCTTCTTTCCGTTGGGTTATATCCATGGTAAATCCCGCAAGAAGTTCTGCCTTACCTTCAATATATATGGGGAATTTGACTGTTTCGTAATAATGCCCGTCCATCTGCTCTTCCACGTGCAACAGCTTTTCTTCAAAAAGAATCTTTTTATCATCCTCAATCATAGCTTTTGCCAGATCAGAGGGAAATAAATCGTCCATGGTTTTTCCAATAAGATCATTCAGAGGCATTCCCAGCATCTTTTCATAGTTACGGCTTAATTTGACTGCCCGAATATCCTTGTCTTTAAAAAATACAAAGATTGGATTATTTTCAAGAAAGGCGTCGAAGATGGTTTGGTTTTTTCGTAGATCCTTCTCTATCTGTATCCTCTTGGCTATTTCAGCTTCTAATTTTTGAGTACGCTGCTCTACCAGCTGTTCAAGATTTTTCTGATATAATGCTAGAGACCTTTCTGTTTCCCGTCGTTTAGATATGTCCATCCAATGGCATACCGCATTGGTAATTCGTCCCTCCGAATCAAATATTGGAAATATATTCGCCTGAATAATTAGATCTTGGGCGGTATTTAAATCAATCTTATTATTCTTTTCCCTCTGCCAAAAAAGTTCTATTTCAATGGTTTTTCCTTTTTGATAAACCGATTTAACTTGATCGAGAAGATTGTTATTCCAAATATTACCGTCTTCCAAAATATTGTACTTTCCAAGAAGCTGTTCATCTGTAAGATTAAGCTGTTCTTTAAGGGCGCTATTCGCTTTGATTATGGTGCCATTGCTATCGGAGATCCAAGTGGCAAAGGGGCTTTGATCTATGATACTGTCCAAAAATAGTTCATTGTCTTTGCTTTTTCTTTGGGCTAGTAGAAGTTCTTTATCCTTGATGGATTGTTCGGCAAATTGGGTAAGGGCGTTGCTTAGAAATTCCAGAGAGCTTCGTAGCCGGGCTTCGTTTAATATGGGTAATTCTTCCAGCTCGTCTAAATAGGGGTCTATTGCAAAATGCTGTTCTTCTGCCAACTTCTTGAAATGGGCTATTCGGGGCTTTTGAAATAGAACCTGGCCGGTATAGAGGTTGGCCACATGGCTCCCTCGGATGATTACTCCGTAGGCCCCGGTGACAATCCCGTTGTCACAAATTCGATGATTAAATTCTGTCTGGCTTTTCATTTGCTGTTTTAAATCGTTTTTTAATGTTGAGCAATGGCCCCTTCTAGAAGGCATACATCTTCTTCCTTCTCTACAAAATCCCGGGTGACCGGTTGTTATGTAGGGATTTTCTTCAGGGAGACATTGCAATTCAATGGAAAACCCAACGGCCAGGGAAAACCCTTCCAGCATATTTTCGAGTCTGTTCCTATTTATTAACTCTTTAAAGGAGTATCTATTCTCAATTAAAATATCCTTCTTCATGGATGCTTTTTCCTATTCAAGTTGATTTTCCTTTGAGGCTTCTTATATTTTTAAGGCCAAATTTCCAATAATTCAATACAAAGAGTAATAATAACTTAGAAAAAACAACATCCTCCAGATTTTTAAGAAAAGTACTTTGAATTGGTTTAATTAAAACTTTCTCTTGATTGGCAACGGTTTTTATAGTATAGTATAGGGGGGTAGGGTATAGGCTTAAACGATGAGTAGAGCCATGGGAACCAATATTGGGAAAGGTAGGAATTATGGCAGAACATAGAAAGGCCCATCACAGTTATGTTACCAAGGCGAAGATGGTCAGCCGGATGAAACGAATAGAAGGACAAATTCGTGGGATTAGCCGCATGATTGAGGAAGACGTTTATTGTGACGATATTCTGCACCAGTTTATGAGTGTGGAATCGGCTATTAAAGGGGTCAAAAATATTCTGTTGGAAGCCCATATGAAAAGTTGTGTGGTCAATCAGATTCAAGACGGACAGTTGGAAGTGGTGGATGAACTACTTCGGACCATTGCCAAGATTAATAAATAGGGGAGCTTATATGGAAATTCTTCAATTAGACATAGGCGGAATGACATGTGCATCCTGTGTAAGTCATGTAGAAAAAGGAATAAAAAAGATTAACGGAATTGAGGTCGCTTCGGTGAATTTAGCCACAGAGAAGGCCACTGTTCGTTTCGATCCTAATAAGGCCGATGCTCAGAGGATTATTCAAGGGGTGGTGGATTCTGGATATACTGCCAACCTCAGCTCTGAGGAAGATAAGGACGATGCAAAGAAGAAAAAGCAGAGGGCATTTAAATTCCTTGGTTTTCAGACCATTTTATCAGCTCTGCTGAGCCTTCCCTTACTGACCGCCATGTTTGCATCCATCTTTAAGATTGAATCTCTGATGTTTTTACATAAACCTTGGCTTCAGCTGGCCCTGGCCACCCCGGTGCAGTTCTTTCTTGGGTGGCGTTTTTACAAAGCTGCTTTTAAGTCTTTAAGAGCAGGCAGTCCTGGAATGGATGTTCTTGTGGCCATGGGCACTTCTGCGGCCTATTTTTACAGCATCTTTAACGGTTTTTTTGCCTCTCGCCTGGGGCTGAAAAGCCCTGGTCTCTACTTCGAGGCCTCGGCCATTATTATCACTCTGGTGCTTCTTGGGAAATTTCTAGAGATGCGAGCCAAGGGTAAAACCTCTGAGGCCATAGAAAAACTTATGGGATTACAACCTAAAACTGCCTTGGTGGAACGGCAAGGTGAGTGGATCGATGTTCCGGTGGATCAGGTGATTCCCGGGGACCTTTTGCAACTTCGACCCGGTGATAGAGTCCCCGTGGATGGAGTGATTACCTGGGGCAATTCCGCATTAGATGAGAGTATGATCACCGGTGAAAGCATGCCTGCAGAAAAATCTGTGGGAGATAAAATCACTGGAGGAACCATCAATAGTTATGGTAGTTTGCGCTTTACGGCGGAGCACGTCGGCAGGGACTCGGTACTATCCCGTATTATCTCCATTGTAGAGGAGGCTCAGGGATCCAAAGCACCCATTCAAAAATTGGCTGACCGGGTGGCGGCGGTGTTTGTCCCGGTGGTGTTGGGAATCGCTGTCCTTACTTTTCTCATTTGGTGGCTGGTTATAGGTGATGTGAATCAGGCCTTTATATCCGCCGTGGCGGTGCTGGTTATCGCCTGTCCCTGCGCCTTGGGGCTGGCTACACCTGCGGCTATTATGGTGGGCACCGGGGTGGGCGCCCAACGGGGAATTCTTATTAAAAACGGTGAGGTTCTGCA
>JAQICO010000367.1 GCA_027858495.1 Spirochaetaceae bacterium | reverse complement strand
TGAACCCACTTCTATCACTTGTTTAGGCTTTAGATGACGCAGCAGAGAATAAAGAAGAATAGCGTCATGGGCGGTGAAAAAATAGTTGTCAAAGGTATATCGGGATTTCTCATTTTTTTTCATGGGGAAGGGAAGATCTTTCCTGTAGTGGGACAGATCCTTGAGCAACTCCAGCTGGCCGTCCTGATTAAGGTTTATTTCCAGCAATTCCTTTACTCCGGATTTATAAAGCCGGGAAGCCTGCTTTTTAACGGACGGCATATGGGGAATGGGAGACATCGGATGATCCAGAGGATAAAAATTGAGAAAGGGTGAACCATAACGTCGTTTCAATTTTCCTGCATAGATCCATCCGAGCAAAGCAAAAATTAAACCTAGAATGGCTGCTAAAGTATAATAAATCATGATGTTCTCCTATCCGTAAAGGATAGCATAACGATATCATTAGAGCTGTTTCAAAACAACCCGCTTAATTTATTTCTACCTAGATATAATTCCCATGAAGTTAATGAAAATTCCTAGTCGAAGAATCATATAGCTGGAGCTGAGATTAATTACCCAGCCAGCTTCCCCCCCGGGTTATTCAAGAGCTTCCCTCCCCTGGGCCCTGGAGATCTTCCTGTTCCATGGTGTAATAACTATCCTTCCAGTCCCAACACCATTCCCAGACAGTTTTATGCAAGAAGAAAGGAACATTGATCAAGACCTCCCATTCAGTATAAGGTGATTTTATGAGCAAGAATTATGAAGAACTGGATTTTAGGAAAACGCCTATTGGAGACATTATGCTCCGCAGGAGGAGAATGTTCCAGCTCGGAGATACTGATATTTATGAAGTAAAACTGGGCGAACATTATTTAATGACCAGCCTGTTTCATGAATCAGAGTCTCAATTGGCCAGGATAGTGCTGGATAAAACAGATAATGATGGGTTGGATATCATTGTAGGAGGGCTGGGCCTGGGTTACACTGCGGCGGCAGCACTGGAAGATAAACGTGTGAAATCTCTTATTATTATTGAGTATCTGGATGCCGTCATTCAGTGGCATCAGAAACATCTGGTACCTCTGGGTAAGACCCTGACAGAGGATCCCCGCTGCCAAATCATCCAGGCTGATTTTTTTGCTGTATCACGCGATGAAAATAAAAGCTTTAATCCTGAATATCCCGATAAAAAATATGATGCCATTCTATTGGACATTGATCACACTCCAACCCATCTATTAAATCAGACAAATGAACATTTTTATACGGAGAAGGGACTGTCAGAATTTGCCAGGAATTTGAAAAAAGGAGCTGTGTTCGGTCTTTGGGCAGATGGAGCCCCCGAGAAATCCTTTTGCGATCATTTGGGGAAGGTGTTCAGCCATTCTGAATCCCACCATATACAATTTGAAAACCCAATTACAAGGGGCAGCTCCCAGGGCACGGTCTATAGGGCTATTAAATAATGATTGATACAAACCAGTCTCTCAAACCAGATAGACCCAATATAATAACTTCAGAGATTAAAGCCATTGGCTTCTACCGAAAAATGGATACTCAGGCGGTGGTCACTCAGATGTTATCGGGACAGTACGTTCTTATTGAAGAGTTCTATAGTAATGGTTTGCAGGTTTTATCGGAACTTAAACGAATACTACAACTAAAATACAAGGAAAAGAGTTTTCAGGGACAACGTAATTACCGCTCCGCATTTCGGGAAGCCTCACATAGAATATTGCTGCAAGTAAAGGACAATAAATTGCAGGTGAAGAAATGCCCCGATATTGGCTGGTTAAAAGGGTTATATCCTGATATATCAGATTTTTTTATATCCTTTCCTGATGTTCAAGGGCTAAACAGCTCATGGCAGTGGTATCAAAGGGGAATTGAAATTCCCTACTTAAATTTATCTATTCACCCCTATTACGGCAGCTATTTTCCCACACGATTTGATCATTTGATACTCTTTGGAAAATGGTTAAAAACATACAAAGGCAACAGGAAGAAGGCTATTGATATTGGTGTGGGAAGTGGTGTGTTGTCATTTCAATTAATCAAAAATGGTTTTCAGAAGGTCTTTGCTTCAGACACAAATAAAAATGCCATTATCGGAGTCTCACAGGAGAGTGTCCGAATGGGCTTTGGTGAGAAAATAGATCTCAGCTTTGGGGATTTATTTTCAGGTTGTGATTTCCTGGCAGATTTGATTGTCTTTAATCCTCCCTGGCTTGTTGCGAAACATAGCTTGGAAGAAGGAATAGATAAAGCCATATATTATGAAAAAGAACTTTTCCCGCGATTTTTTGAGCAGGCAAAAAAACATCTGGCACCCCAGGGGAAACTTGTATTGCTCTTTTCCAATTTGGCTCAGGTTATAGGAGCTGATGATGTTCATCCTATAAGGAAAGAACTGGAAAATAATAATCGCTTCAAAAAAGAATTACGCCAGCAATGTAGTGTAAAGGCATCATCAAAAAAAACAAAACGATCCAATTCCAGGAAAAATGAGAAGGTTGAATTGTGGATTTTGAAACATAAGGAAATGTAATAGTCTGGATATTCAATCTTCGTTTATGAAGCTAAATTTTTGTTAGTTTGATCTCCAAGACCAAGTAAAAGACCTTCGATACTGATATCTTCATCCAGCTCATCCCAATGAAGGCCTTTCCCGCCTCCGCTCACTTCAAATAGATCTCTTTGAGCTTTTGTCGCATTAAGTAATCGCGGAAAATAAGATAATGGAGTAGCAAGCTGACGACCATCAGAAAGAATTACCCATAAATAATCTTCATCTGTCCAAATTTTTTGAGCTAAGACGGGTTTAGTTAAAGTATTCATTCCATTTCTCCTCGATAAGATCCTTATTTTCTAAAACTGTTTTCTCAATTTCATTAAGTTCCTTGCCGGAAAATCCCCAAGAATCAGCTATCGCTATATTTGGAGATAGCCAAAACTTTGCGTCATTACCAGATTTTCTAACATGAATATGGCATCGTTCTCTCGGATTACCCTCATTAGAGTAAAAGAAAAACTTATAGCCATTAATCTCAAATACTTTTGGCATAATTAAGTATACTACATTTGCAAATCTTTTAAAATCTTTATATGGGCGCGTCCTATGTAGTCAACCTAAAGTACATCCGCTCTAGCGAATGAAGTCGAAAAACCCTAGGACGGCATCAACTAACCGCTTTCTTTCCCTTTTTCTTCTCAATAAACCTGTACTTCACACTGAGCATGGAGGGAACCACAACCAGGGTGGTTATGGTGGCAAAGGTGAGACCGTAAAGCATGGTCCAGGCGAAGGCCTTCCAGTATTCGCTTGACTCACTGCCCACAATAAAGCGGAACTCGTGAATGGAAAAGCTGACGCCGAAGGCCATGGGAATCAGGGCCAGTACGGTGGTAAGGGCTGTTAGAATAACCGGTCTCAACCTTGTCCGGCCAGCCTCAACTACAGCCTCTTGCCAGGGCATTCCTTCAGCGAGAAGTTTATGGGTATAATCCACCAGAACGATACAGTTGTTCACCGCAACCCCGGCCAGGGCTATGGTTCCGATTCCTGACATAATGACCACGAAATTCATCTGGGATACCGCAAAACCCCACATAACACCGCCGATGGAAAGAAATACCGCGTACATGATTATAAGAGGATCGGCCAGAGAGTTGAACTGTGCCACCAGTACGATAAAGATCAGAAAGACCGCCACGAGAAAGGCCTGAATCAAAAAGATGGTGGAATCGCTTCTCATATCAAACCCGGCTCCGGCCCCGATTTCGTAACCCGCCGGAAGATTTTCCTTCAGGCTGTCGATTTGGCTATTGATATCGTCGATGATCTCTTTCCTGTTATCAACATCGGGATGAAAGTTGGCCCAGGCATTGACCGCCCGGTGGGTATTCCGGTGGGTAATTACACTGACCGTAGACTGCGGCTCTATCTGGGCGACCGAACTCAAAGGGACTCGCTGTCCGGAGTAGGTGACCATTACCAGATTACGAAGGGTCTGAATGGAATTACGTGCGTCCATTTGATAACGGACGACAATATCGTGCTCGTCACCTTCATAACGGAAGGCCCCGATGGTGGATCCGGTAACCGCTGTACGAATGGTATTGGCGATCTGAGCTGTTCTGAGACCGTAGTAGGCTGCCGCCTGACGGTCAATCCTAATGCCGAATTCCGGCTGACTGGATTGAAAGTCGTTATCTATTATCTTGAAATTATCCTCATATTTCAGAAGGATTTCCATTATCTCCCCGGTTATATCCCCCATCTCTATGTAATCCTCCCCGCGGACCTCAAAGGAGACATCGTTGCCCGTAGGAGGACCGTCGTTGGATTCCTCGATGGTAACCACGGCGCCGCGAATATCTCGAATAACCTCCTGCATCCGCTGAATCGCCACTGAACCGGGTATGTCCCGGTCGGCATAGGAAAGGAAATTGATATCGATGGAACCGAGATTGGATGCAGTATCTCCGCCGCCTTGTCCGGCTGTAGCCGCATAACTGTCCAGAGACATGGGGATTCCAGGAATCATAACTTCAGCTTCCCTAAGGATCTCATTGGTCTGCCGCAAGGGAGTTCCCTGAGGGGCCTCAATATTGATACGGGCCTGCCTGGGATCAAGATTGGGGAAGAACAGAACGTCCGCAGCAACCAGACCGTAAATCACAAAACCGAGGATTGCGATAAAGGAGATAACCCCAACGGAGGGCAAACCATGTTTGGTGGCAAATTTGAGTAATCGGGTATATTTCTTTTGAAGCCGGCCGAATTTGCCCCCCCCCGATTCCATTTTCTCTCTCTGTTCCGGTGAGACCTTTAAAAAACTGGCACAGAACACCGGGTTAATCACCAGGGCGACAAAGAGTGAAGAAGAAAGAACGACAATCACTGTCTTGGGTAAGTAACTCATAAAGTCACCCATCATTCCCGGCATGAAGATGATGGGAAAGAAGGCCAGCAATGTGGTCAATGTACTAGCGGCTATGGGCCCGGCAACCTCGGCGGTACCGTCAATGGCCGACTGGCTCCGGGATTTACCCATCCCCTGATGCCGGTAGATATTTTCCACAATTACAATTCCGTTATCCACCAGCATCCCAAGAGCCAGAATAAGGCTGAAGAGAACTATCATATTAAGGGTTATTCCCATGAGCTGCAGAACAAAAAATGACAGCAGCATGGAAAGGGGTATTGCCATGGATACAAATAGGGAGTTCCGGAACCCCAGAAAGAAAAGTGTGACCAGAAGGACAAGGATAAATCCGGAAGCCATATTGTTTTCCAGATCCATGAGCATTTCCTTGATGGACTCGGATTCATCGTAGGTGATGGTCACGGCGGTTCCCAGAGGAAGGTCATCCTGAATCTCATCCAGACGCTGCTGAACCTCAGCAGCCAATTCTATAATATTTGATCCCAGGCGTTTCTTAATACTCAGAGTAATGGCCGGTGTACCGTTTAACCGGGAAATGGTTTCTGCTTCTGCATCCTGATAAGCAACCCTGGCAATGGCTCCCAGGGGAACCTGAACCTGTCCGCCGCTAATCATGATCTGTTCGAATTCATCAGGATCGGTAATCTCGCCGGTTACGGCCAGCACGGTGTTCCTTTCTTCATTTTTAAGAACACCGCCGGGAATGGAGATGTGTTCCTGCTGTATCGCCTGGGTCACGTTATCTATGGAAAGGCCATAGGAGGCCATCTGATAGGGGTCCAGCTCAATGGCCAGCTCCTTCAGGGGATTTCCCGTGATTTCCACTTCCAGAACGCCGTTAATCTTGGACAATTCATCCTTCACCCACTCGGCAGATTCATTGATCAAATCCACTCCCTCGGGATGAGAGAGGGAGACTATAAAAATCGGCCAGTCGGAAACGGAAAACTCCCGTACATTGGGTTCGTCGGCTCCGTCGGGTAATTCTGGGCGGGCAAGATCCACCGCATCTTTGGTCCGCCGGAGGGCTTCCTCCACAGAAATATCCGAGGAAAATTCCGCAAAAATAAAGGCTAAATTCTGCCGGCTATCGCTGGTTAGTTCTACCAAGCCGTCCAATCCCTCAAGTTCATTCTCTATGGGATCGGTAACCAGTGTTTCTATGTCGGAAGCCGATACTCCGATGTAGGTAGTTGTAATAAAGATATAGGGCTGTTTGATCTCTGGAGTGGATTCCCGGGGAAGGGTAACATAGGAGATAACACCCAAAATCACAATCAGAACAACAAGACAGTATATAGCAGTGTGCTTTCGTATAAATAATGAAATCATATTAGGATTCTTTTGATATACTGCTTAAAGTCTGAACAATCTGTACCGGAGTCCCTTCGGACAATCGGTTAAAACCCTCTGTTACGATTAAGTCGCCCTCGGTTAAACCGCTGTAGATAATGGTCAGCCGGTTGTCTCCTGTACCGATTTCCACGGCCTGTTCCCTGGCTTCATTATCTTTGATAACCATGACGTATGTTTGATTCTGTTTTGTAAAAACTGCCGGAGAGGGAACCACAAGAACATCAGGATAACTTTTAAGAGCCAGTTTGACCCGGGCAGTCTGTCCCGAGAGAATTAACCCGTCGGAATTATCAACGATTATATCCACCTCATAAGAAAGAGTCATATTGGAACGGGTACGGGCATAACTCACTATCTGACCGGGAAAAACTTTGTCAGGGTAGGATGAGAAACGGATCTCGGCGATACCCTCTTCCTGGAAGCCCGCCATATCGGCTTCGGGAACGCCCACGGAAATACGGATCTGGTTCAGATCGGCGATCACGAAGGTGATGTCCTCGGGCTCAAGTTCGTCATAAAGTTCCACATGACGGGCCACAACGGTACCGGAAATCGGTGTAATAGCCAGCGCTCCGTCACGCATCAACTGAGAATTCAGCAGATTGGTTTTTGCCTGGAGCCATTGCAGCCTAGCTTGATCTACACGAACCTGAAAGGAACTTCCCTCCCGGAGGAAACGTTCTTCCCGATCCAGTGCTTCCCGGGAAACACGCTCATTCAGTACGGCCGTCTGGTAAAGAGTTTCGGCCCGTTCAGGATCTATCTTCGCCAATGACTGTCCGGCGGTTACCAGTTGGCCTTCCTCGGCGGAAATTAGGGCTACGCGGCCACCTATTCCGGCGGAAAGGGAAACTTCCGAGACACCCCGTGCTTCGCCATAATACTCACCATAGACTGTAAAATCCAGTCGGGGAACACTATTAACGGTCACCGGAGTCCGGCGAACGCCCTCTTGAGAATCAAGAGAGTTATATATTTCGTCATTATGACGCTCCTCTGCCTGTACTTTCTGACTGCAGGATATAAGCATACTAAGCATTAAAGACGACAGAATAAAAACTGACATTCTTTTTAAACATCTATTCTGGATATTCATTTATATCTCCTTCAACTTTATATATAACACAGTAAACTGGAGAATCTGTTACTATGGATTTAGTTTTTATATTTCCTCTCAACCAGTGAATATATAAGAATCATTAAGGTATTACATTTATTCAATATATTCAATTTCACAGTGGAGTTCTAATGGTTTATTTCATTATAATAAAGAATTCCTTGAAAAGGGGAATTTGGCCATTATATCAGGAGGAACGATTTAATGACCTTCAAGGCCCTGTTTCGTAAACAGACTATGTTCCAAGGTAGAAAGAATAACCTCAAGATATTCCTCTACGCCCCGCTGACTGCCGGGCAGGCAATACACCAGGGTCTTATCAATCATTCCTGCAATACTACGGCTTAATAGAGCATGGGGATTTTCACTACCGAATTTACAACGGATCATTTCCATTATTCCCGGAATTTCCCGGGTCAATAAAGGGGTCATGGTTTCTGGGGTGATATCCCTGGGGCCTAGACCTGTTCCCCCGGTGGTTATAATAATATCACTGGGGACATCCAACTGTTTTATTACAGCCTGTTCCAAAAGCCTTGGATCATCGGGGATAATCTCATGGGTAATTCGACTTTGCCGGTTTAATGTGGAGAAAAAATCCTCAATCATAGAAACTGCCAGAGGTCCGCTTTTATCTTCATATTCTGCCCGAAAGGCGCGGTCACTCAGGGTGATAATATGTACCCTAAATACATAGGGCCGGTATTCCAGCTGATCACCGGGTTTCAAAGTCCCGCCCTTAATCACCCGGCAAAAGATTCCCTGCTGGGGCATAATGCATTTACCGCTTTTGTTCATGATATGGCAGCCCTGATGACATTCTTTACCTATCTGAGTTATCTCAAGATCAATGTTGTCATTGATAAAACGGTCTAAAATACCGGTTTTATGAATTTCCATACCCATGGTGGTAATATTCTCCGCAAAATCCCCAGGTTTAAATTTCATATTATTTTCTAGGGAAGCGCGTTCTATACTTTCATAGGCCAAAAGGCTGACCTGACGGTGCCACGCTCCGGCATGGGCATCCCCCGAGATACCAAGATCATTAAGCTCAATGGACGATTGGGGAGACTTTGGCGTTCCCTTCTCCTTTGAGAGATTAAGGGATTTTATGTTTATCCTTTGATTGAGATTTCTTTCTTCATTGGAAATTTCTGAATTTACCTTGGGTTTCTTTTTCATAGTTTCTCTTTGGAGAGTAATTTAATTTCAGATAGCTCCATATTTTTATCCACGGCTTTACACATATCGTATAGGGTGAGCAAAGAGATATTTACTGCGGTTAGGGCTTCCATTTCCACTCCAGTTTTTCCAAAGCATTCCACCTGAGAGATAACCCGAATACCCCTTTCTTCCATTTGAAGATCCACCACTACCTTGGATAATAGAATATTATGACAAAGAGGAATTAACCGGCTGGTCTCTTTGGTTGCCTGAATTCCCGCAATTCTAGCCACCGCCAGTACATCGCCCTTTTTATTCTCATTGCTTTGAATCTGTTTTAGGGTAGATGGTTGAAGATGGATAAACCCGCCGGCCCGGGCGATACGTTTTTGAGAGGGCTTTTCTCCGATATCCACCATAAAGGCTTCTCCATGATCATTGGTATGGGAAAACTTTTCTGCCATATATTATCCCCCGATCTGGTAAAACTCTTCCCGGGGATTTTTTATTCCCCGCTGGGGTTTCAATTGACAGGCCTTTTCCAAGGCCTGTTTAATTCCCAATTCTTTCACATTATAAACATCTCCATGAAAGAGACAAGGCTTAATATCCCCATTGGATAACAACCGAAGGCGATTGCATTTACTACAGTCCCCTCGGTTCCCGCTGCTGATTACTGAAAAAGTTCCTTGGGCGAGGTTCATCTCTTCAATATATCTCAACTGAAGTCCCCTTTGATTACAAAAATCCTCCAAAAGAAGATATTCCTCTTTGGGAATAAGATCCAAGTGGACTGCATTTATTTTAATAGGATCAAAACCGACTTTTTTTGCAGCATCAATTCCCTGAAAGACCCGATCCAAGGCATCCTCCGTGGTAATTTGTTTATAAAGATCTCGGTTTATGGTATCCAAACTGATATTAACCCGGTCCAGCCCGGCCTCTTTTAAATCCTCGGCCAAGGGGGACAATAAAACGCCATTGGAGGTAAGGGATAATTCTTCCAGGCCCTGGAGAGATTTAAGTTCTCTAACCAGTTGGAGAATTCCCTTAAAAAGCAGAGGCTCGCCCCCGGTTAACCTGACCCTGCGAATACCCAGCTGCAGGGCTTCTTTTATCACTGAGATTATTTCATCCTTGCTTAATTGATCCACCACGGCGAGATTGTTGTTTTTGCCTTTAGGCATACAATAATGGCATTGAAGATTGCAGCGATCAGTTAGAGAGACCCTCAAATAGTCTATTCTTCTATGATAACCATCGTACATAAAGAAAATCTCCCCGGGAAAAGGTTTTTTCAAGGCTGGGTATTTCAATGAACACCTCTGCCTTCTTCAATGCAAGAATATGGGCAGAGCCATGGAAATTCAAGAGCTCGACCCTTCCATGAATATTGATGATTCCTGGAAGAAAGCGCATTCTTTCCTCATGGTTTAAGGACAAATCCTTCTCCAGGGGAAGCAGCATCCGTCGGGCACTGTATTGATGACCCATTAAACAGTAAAGAAAGGGCTTTACATATAGTTCAAACTGTACAAAGCTGGATACGGGATTCCCCGAAAGACCAAAGCAGTATTTTTGACCTTTCTTGGCAAAAATCATGGGTTTTCCGGGTTTAATAGCGGTTTTTCTAATCAATATATCAAATCCCAGTTCTTCGATTACCTGTGGGATCAAATCATAGTCTCCCACAGAAACTCCACCGGTTAAAATTATGACATCACAGCTTTCCAATGCTTTATTGATATGGGAAGATAAAAGATCCAAATCGTCTCCTAAAATCCCCAAATAATTCCCCTGTATTCCCAAACAGGCAAGCTGTGCCATCAATTGATAACTGTTGCTATTACGTATCTGATATTCCAGGGGTGTTTTATCTATTTCAACCAATTCTGTTCCTGTGGCAAAATGGTTTACCCTTGGTCTTTGAAAAATCCTAAGCTCTGACTTCCCCACCGATGCTAAAAGAGGAATATGAGCTGGTCCGATAATTTCACCCTCTTGAATAATAACATCTCCCATAGCTGCGTCAGATCCCTGTTTAGAAATATTGGATGTTCCACCAACCTGAGTACAGAATACTTTTCCATGGGGTAATAGTTTTGAGTTTTCCTTAATAAAAACCCAATCAGCCCCATGGGGTATGGCAGCCCCAGTCATGATTTGAGCACATTGCCCCTGCTTTATTTCACAAGAACTTTCTTTCCCTGCCTGTATGACCTCAATCAATTCCAGGGGCTGATCAATATCTGCTTTTCTACAGGCAAATCCGTCCATGGTGGATTTATCAAAGCTTGGCATAGGTCGGTCTAAGGAGATATTTTCCCCACAAACAGTATCCAATGCATTTCCGATGGTGCACCTATCAAAGCCCAAGGGCTTGGTTGATGAAAGAATTAGCGGTTCTGCTTTTTCAAAGATTATCATTGATTATAACTATAAGATTCAAAGGAGAATCAAGCAAGAGTTTTGCATCTGTTTTACATCGTGCAACTTTTTTCTTGACATATTTAAAAACTGCGCACACAATGTTTGCGCGCGCAACAAACTATTTACAGTTATGAGTCTTTTTTAAGAAATGAAAAGAAGCACTGCTGGCTTAGTTTTTCTTAACCGTGGAATAAACCATGGAAAAAACACAGAACAAGAAGGGAATTTAGAGATGTTGAAAAAAAAGTTAAAGTATTTTTGTAGTATTCTGACAATCCTCGCGCTTTTTACTATGGCAAGCTGCTCCATGCAGGATTCCGGTTCCATGGATACAGTATCAAATCAAAGAGCCGCCACCAGCGGCAGTATATTTGTTGAAGCTGAAGCCTATTCTGCCATGTCAGGGATTCAAACACAGGCATGCAGCGAAGGCACAGACAACGTAGGTTGGACCGATGTGGGCGACTGGATGGATTACACCATCAATGTACCAACCTCTGGAGAATATACCGTAAATTATCGAGTAGCCAGTCCCGTAACTTCCGGACAAGTACAACTCAAAGTAGGATCATCGGTATTGGCAACCACTTCGATAACAAATACCGGAGGATGGCAAAACTGGGCTACCCAATCCGCCACAGTTAATTTAAACAGTGGGAATCAGACCGTACGTCTTTATGTGAGCGGTCAACTATTCAATATCAACTGGTTTGAGCTTGTCGGACAATCCTCTGGAGCTTTTGGAAAAATTGAAGCTGAAGATTACTCTGCCATGTCAGGTATTCAAACACAAGCATGCAGCGAAGGTACCGACAACGTAGGTTGGACCGATATGGGCGATTGGATGGATTACACCATCGATGTTCCATCAGCGGGACAATATACAGTTAGTTACCGAGTGGCCAGCCCAATAAATACTAGTAAATTACAAATGAAACTAGGTTCCAACGTTCTGGCAACAACCTCTGTTCCAAATACAGGTGGATGGCAGAATTGGACAACCGTAACTGCATCGGTTAATCTAAGCAGCGGTAATCAGACCATCCGTCTTTATGTAAGCGGTACGGGTTTTAATATCAACTGGTTTGAATTTTCCCAAGGATCTGTCGTACAAGACGGTGTTACTATCTCAGGTCGACAAATTCTAGTAGACGGCAGTCCATTTCAAATTAAAGGTGTTTGTTGGAATCCCATCGGCATTGGCGGAACCCATCCTAGTGGAATCAATTACACTGGTTATGTCGAACAAGATGCCTCTTTAATGCAGGCTGCTGGTATAAATGCAATCCGCACCTACGAAGCCATTACCGATACTGCCGTACTTGATGTGCTCTATGCTCATGGAATATATGTAATAAATACAGTTTATTCCTGGGGACCAAAAGATCCCTACCAAGTGGTTGCAGAGGTAAATATGGTGAAGGATCATCCAGCCATACTTATGTGGTCTTTGGGTAATGAATGGAACTATAACGGCCTATATGTAGGTATGTCCTTCAATGAATCCGTTGCTGCGATAAACAACGTAGCTTCATTGATTAAGGCTGCAGACCCCAATCATCCCATTGCCTCGGTTTACGGTGTTTGGGGAGATAATCTGCCTCCTGGATATATCATTGACGATATGCCTAATATCGATGTATGGGGAATTAACACCTATTCTGGATTGAACTTTGGAAACATCATGAATCTTTGGAGCGGACAAAGCAGCAAGCCCATGTTCATAGCAGAATACGGAGCCGATGCATGGAATGCAAATATCAGTAACGAAGACGGTAATGCTCAGGGTTATGCAGTCAAAGTACTTACTCAATTACTCCTGAACAACAGCAGTGCTGCAAACGCCTCGGCGGTATGTAGCGGTGGAACCATTTTTGAATGGGCCGATGAGTGGTGGAAAGATGGCGAAGGTAGTGCTTGGGTACAAGATATTGGCGGAGTGGCTCCAGGTGGCGGTCCCTACCCAGATTATGTATTCAACGAAGAATATTGGGGAATTGTAGATATTTATCGAAATCCCCGACCAGCTTATTACGAATTAAAGAATCTATACAATTAAGATTCATTTAACCTAGGCTGTTAATAATTAAATGGTGCTACAGAAATCTGTAGCACCATTTTTTTATAAGCCCTACCCTCTATCCTCCCTGGTTAGATATTATGTATATCTGCGGTTCTGTTTTCGATATTGATGTGGAGAAATACCAAATTTTTCTTTGAATTTCCGATAAAAATAAGCTTCGCTTTCATAACCCACCTGCTGGGCAATTACATCAATGGTTCCATTGCTGATGCCTAATAATCTAGCTGCCCGCTCCAATTTTAAATCCTGCAGATAATGCAAAGGAGAATCTCCGGAAATTTCCTTCCAGCGCCTGGAAAGATGTTCCATAGTGACATTACATAATAAAGCCAACTGTGCTACAGATTCAGGCTGCCATTCCCCCGAGGCTAATCGGCTGCGGGCTTTTAGATACCACCCGGGACTATCTTGATCTCTATGACCATCCATATGAATAGCCCGACGTAATATCAACTCAGATAGAACTAAAACTAGCCGGAAATATACAATATGAGAAAGATTTTCATCGCTGCTTATGCTATACCGGTCATAGAGAGAACTAATATAACGCAGCTCTTCTGGCTCTAAAACGATTAAATGTTTTAGATTGGGCAATTCAATCCCTCCACGATACAACCAATCCAAGGGAAGTATTATATTTAAAAATAATGCACCGGAACTCTGAAGACTATGAGAACTCCCACTGGGAATGAAGAGCAGAGAAGATTCTTTCTGGGATACCATATCGTCCTGAAGTTTATGGATTAAGTCACCTTCCAATAGAATAACCACTTCATGGAAATTACTATGCTTATGGCTGGGAAAGCGGTAACCCTGACCAACCTTCATACGGTGTATTTGCTGTTGCGACTTATCTCCGATATGGGTCCATTGTATTTCTCTCATAGTGTTATTCTACATCTTCCTATTCTCTCTGGCAAATCATACTATTGAAGATGAACTTATTTATGATAATATGACTTGAGGAGAAACCCATGAATAAATTTTCCAGCAATGAAGAACATGAAAAATTTCTTAAAGAGCAATGTATTTTTCCTTTGGGATTTTCCTGTTCTGTACAGCCCTTAAGTTTTTTTCCTCAGGAAAAAAAACTTGAAAAGCCCTTTCCCATGAACCTCACTCTAATTACCCTGGATAATGCCAGTGATTCCTTTGCCGGAGTATTTACCAGTAATGCCTTTCCTGGGCATCCGGTGGTTCTTGGAAAGAAATTAATCAAAGAATCTTTATGCCAGGGAATTTTTATTAATAATAAAATTTCCAATGTTTGCACCAAAGGAGGAATGGAAGATTCTCTAACACTGCAAAAGTCCATAGAAAAAGAACTCGCTGCAGAAGGGTTTATTCTCCCCAGTTCAACCGGGATCATCGGATGGAAACTTCCAGTAGACCAAATGCAGGCTCAAAT
>JAQICO010000427.1 GCA_027858495.1 Spirochaetaceae bacterium | reverse complement strand
TCTTCACTCTTTTGATGTGGAGAAGACTTTAACAATTCTGCCGCCGCGATAATTCCACCGAGCATATTGTTAAAATCATGGGCTATGCCGCCGGCCAACTGACCTATGGCATCCATTTTTTGAGAATGGGCCAATTGCTCTTCCATTCGTTTTTTTTCAGTAACGTCGTCAATACGAATAACTGCGCCGCGCTCTCCACTATTAATCAAAGGATAAATGGTGACGTCTTCAAATCGTTGGATTTTGCCTTCCAGTAATTTCTGATGGGATTCCATTTGAACCCGGCCGCTACTCATGGCAAGTTTGATTTTTTGCATTTCATCCATCAGAGAAGGATAAATTTCTGAAATCTTTCTGTCCCTTGCCTGAAGAATCGAGAAGCCGGTTATTTCTTCTGCCTTGTTGTTTAGCTGGGTTATTGTGCCTTGCTCATTCACACCAATAATAGCTGAAGGCATGGAGTCGAGAATATTGGAAATATATCTCCAGGCTGCATTTAACTGCTCTTCGGCCTTCACTCTTTCAGAAATTTCCTCGTTGAGATCTTCCATTTTTTCTTTGATAGATCTTTGCATATTATTAAAACTTTGAGATAAAATCCCTATTTCATCCCTGCCACCCAGTTCAATGGTCTGCTCCAACTGTCCCTGGGCTATTTTTTGTGAAACCTCGGTCAGTTTGATAATAGGTTTCGTAAAATTCACCAAAAGAATGGATAGTACACCAAGACTTACCAAGGCAAATGCCAGAGATATAAATAAAAGGTCCTGCATAAAGGATTGAACATCCCTATATTTGTCGCTGATAGGTACGGTATAACAAATAATCCATTCCCAGGGTTCAAAGTTTCGATAAATAAACCACCTCTCCTCATTTTTATATGTGGCAGTAAAACTTCCACTTTCTCCTTCTAGGAGCTGAGAAGCCCAATCTGCCAGAAATATTTTTTGCTCTCCCTGGGTCGTTTCAGGGTCTAAAATGACAGTTAAATCCCTTTGGATTAAAAAGGGATATATCCTTTGAGACTCCGATTGATAATAGTTTCTTTTTATAAGATCGAGAAAGGTATTCTGAAAGTCATCGAAATAGGCCTCACCCAGGCCTGTTTGTTGTAAGCGCTCTTCCATTCTCATCAGTTCATTCCAGATCAGATCCAGCTTCTCTTGGTATATAGTATTCTGGCTTTTATCCACAATTCGATGAAAATACCCATTGGCCACCACAAGTATAGAAAGAAGAGTTATGAAATAAAATCCAACGATAAGAAGAAGAAGTTTAGAAGTGAAGGAATGAAGATTTATCATTCTAACTCCCCACTGGATTCATCGGTCCATAGAATTGCATTCTCCAGTAGATCCATGGGTATTTTATAACCCAATTCATTGGCCAAGGTCATGTTGATCAACAATTTGGACTGTTCATTCCTGCTGATGGGGATATCTTCAACCGCGGTGCTCCCTAGAATATCAAGGGCTATATTACCAGCCCACCAACCCTGTTCTTCACCCACCTTCACAACTCCGAAAATACATTGGATGGTTCTCTTTAATTCATTCAATGGGCAACACCATATGGGATCGTAGAATTAAATCAATGGGAAACTGGATTCCCAAATCCTTGGCCAATGTCATATTCAGATACACCGAAGCCCTCTTGTTTTCCGTAACAGGGATATCCCCGGGATCTTTACCCTGGAGAATCTCCATGGCTCTCTGAGCAATCCACTCTCCCTGCTCTTCCGCCTGGGTGGCAAAGGTCAATAAAACTGCTTCACTTAACCAGGGGTCCCACGCTCCTGTTGGAATGGTTGTATGTTCCTCTATGAATTTCTGAATCTCCTGGTTATCTTTGGTAAAATCCGGGATGGCGTCCCAATTACCAACTAGTAAAATATCCACCTGGGACTGCATTTCGATGTATGTATCTTTCCAATCGGCATAATTGTCAACATATTGCTGGTTTATTTCATAGCCCAGGACTCTTTCGAAATGGACGCCCTCATTACGGGCATTTTGGGTATCTCCTTTAAGAAAACCCACTCTGCTGCCCTCTGAATATTGTGATAACTGATCTACCAGCTGTTGGATGAGCAGTACTTCCACCATACCGGTAATATGATCGTTGGGGAAACCGTAAACCGAGGCATCCCAATTTACTCCGCAGAAAACAAAGGGTATAGAGGAATCCATAAAATAGGGCACAATGACATATTTTGAAGCATTATCATCACTGGTTATCACCACATCGGGCTGCCATTCTTCTATGATTATTTTTGCATATTCCGCAGCTTCCAGTATAAATTCCTCGGAAAGATTTCTCTTGGTATCCATATGAATAATCAGCAGATCAATATCACTGGATGAATTATCAAGATTTCCGAAATTATCCCAGGTTATGTTGAATTCAGATAACATACCATTCATAATGCCCTCAACCCAGGGATATTCAGCGTGATAGGAGTCGATATAGAGAACCTTCTTTTTTATATCATGCTCTTCAGTGGTAACGGTTGCCCATGGGGTGACTACATTCTTTTTCCTGCAACCTAAAGAGACATAGAGAAGAAAGAATAACAATGCAATAACAAAAAATTGCACTCTACTCATATTTACCTATCTTTAAAAAAAACATTCCCATAGGTTAATTGTAAGGGTAAAAACCCCTCAGTTCAATAATTTCCTAGGATTTCTTAGCTGTGAATAATTATATTCAAATGATCGAACCATCTATATCAGACAGATTCCCCCCCTTCGGACAGAGTTTTCAACTGTAGTTTAGGAAGATGGTGGTTCCCCCGCAAATCCACAGCCTGCAAGGCCTCCAAAAGGAGGATTCCCTGAATATCTTCCAAATCATTATTACAGGATCGTTCTTCTTTTATTTGGGTTTCTTCTGGATATAACTCTTCAAAAAGTTGTATTATTATATCCCAAGGATTATTGTTACACTCAAAGGAATATTATGAAATTTCTTCTATTTGATCTTGGTGGAGTCTTGATAAAAATCGATGCCTTTACCTCATTGCAACGTCTATCGGGGAATAGGTATTCCATAGATGAAATGAAATCCCTTTGGCTAAATTCAAAAATGGTTAGGCTCTTTGAATCAGGAAGAATAAACGTCCATGATTTTTCAGAAGGAATCATAGCAGAGCTGAGTTTAACCATTACTCCAATGGATTTTATCAAAGAGTTTGAAAAATGGCCTAGAAACCCCTACCACGGGGCAACGGATTTATTGGAGCAATTAAGACTGAAATACCCCTTAGGTTGTTTATCAAACACCAATGTTATTCATCATAAAAAGATGCTTCACCAATGGAATTTTTTAAAATACTTTGATCGATGTTTTTTCTCTCACAGCCTAGGCTGTTTAAAGCCCGATAAAGAAATCTTCACCATTGTAGAAAAAACCCTCCCCTATAAAAAAGAAGAAATCGCATTCTTTGATGACACCTTGGAAAATGTTCAAGCGGCTCAAGGATTTGGCTTTAATGCCTATCATGTTAAGGGTTTTACCGAATTAACCAAGCTGCTTAATAACATTCTGCCTGAATGAAAAAGATGATTAAAAGATCGTCCAGTAATAACCTAGGGCCCCACCCTATTTATAGGTATTAAAAACTCATTCCAACCAGTAATTTCGCTTCTATAATAGATGCCGCATTTGCAGGTTTTAAAAGTTTTCCTTGACCAATTCTCATTTATGCCTCAAAATACTCCTTCGTGGGACCGATCCCACAGAGGAGATAATTAATGATTAAAAGAATAAAAAGGAGTCTATTGCTTGTAGCGATCCTAGGGCTGACAGCTCTGTTTTTTGCATGTGTAGGCCCCGAGACTTCCAATGGGAATGAGGTAACAAGTGTACTTTACCAGTCTGCCAATACGCCCATTCCCGATAGAGTGAACGATCTGGTATCGCAGATGACCCTGGAAGAAAAGGTGGGACAGATGACCCAGGTAGACCGCCAATTCCTGGTAAGTGAAAATCATATTAAAAAATACTTCCTAGGCTCTCTGCTCTCCGGTGGAGGTTCTGCGCCCTCGGTAAATACCCCTGAAAGTTGGGCAGATATGACCGACGGCTACCAAGAGAAAGCCCTGGAAACCCGTTTGTCAATCCCTCTAATATATGGGATAGATGCAGTGCACGGACATAATAACGTATATGGGGCCACAGTTTTCCCCCATAACATTGGCCTTGGTGCTACCGGTGACGAAGATTTGATTTACAGAATTGCGGCTGCCACTGCGGAAGAGGTAAGAGCCACAGGAATAGACTGGAATTTTGGACCATGTATCACCGTTCCTCAGGATGAAAGATGGGGCCGCCACTACGAGGGTTTTGGCGAAGAACCTCAATTGGTATCACGATTAGGTGCGGCTGCCATTACCGGTTATCAGGGTGAGAACCTCTCAGACAGCACAACCATTCTGGCCGGAGCCAAGCATTTTCTTGCCGACGGAGGTACAGAAGGCGGTAGAGATCGAGGTGATGCAAAAATAAGTGAAGAAGAGCTGCGAAGGATTCACCTGTTCCCCTATTACGCAGCCATAGAGGCCGGCGCAGGAAACGTAATGGCCAGTTTCAGCAGTTGGAACGGAGAGCAGATGCATGGAAATAAGTATCTTCTACAGGATGTATTACGGGGAGAATTGGGCTTTGACGGCTTTACTGTTTCAGACTGGGCAGCCTTAACCCTTCTTCCTGGAAATTACGATCAGCAGGTCGCCCTGGGTATTAACGCCGGTATTGATATGGTAATGGTTCCTGACGACTACATACGATTTATCCAATCGATGATCCGCAATGTAGAAGATGGAAATATTCCCGTGGAACGAATAGATGAAGCGGTATCCAATATTCTAGTTAAGAAATTCGAGCTGGGACTTTTTGAAGATCCCTTTGCTCCCCGTGATTTATTGGAAACAGTGGGAAGTGATGCCCATAGAGCCATCGGAAGAGAAGCCGTTGCCAAAAGCCAGGTACTGTTAAAAAATGAAGGTTCCATTCTTCCCCTATCCAATGATATTAAAAATCTTGTGGTAATCGGCAGCCTAAGTGACAACATTGGCGCTCAATGCGGTGGTTGGACCATATCCTGGCAGGGATCATCGGGAGATATTACCCCCGGAACATCCGTTTTAGATGGAATAAAAGAACTGGTGGGAGAAAACACCACTATTTATACCAGCTTAGACGACGCCAGTGGTGTGGATATAGATGCAATTATCTGTGTTGTGGGCGAAAGGCCCTATGCAGAGATGCAGGGAGATAATTCAAAACTAGAACTGGCCTTTGCCCATAAAAATTTCATCGAAGAGGCAAGCAATCATAGTTCAGGGGCTCCTGTCATTACCCTGCTGATAAGCGGTCGTCCCTTGATGATGACTCCACAGATAGAAATGTCCGATGCCTTTATCGCATCTTGGTTACCAGGAACAGAGGGCGGCGGTGTGGCCGATGTATTATTTGGCGATTACAATCCCACAGGAAAATTGCCTGTCAGTTGGCCTAGAGACATTTCTCAAGTTCCCGTCAATGTTGGAGATGAAAATTACGATCCCCTTTACCCCTTCGGTTTTGGCTTGAGTTATTAATTTTTAATATGGGGTTGTCACAAAAGTCATGACTTAGTTCTGAGACAAGGCGATTTTTGATCCGGCTACGCAGTGTAGATGTACTACATCAGTAGCCCGTGCAGAAAACCAACGCAGTATCAGGGCTAAAAGGGACTTTTGCGACAACCCTTCAATTTATTTTAAAAGATTGGAAGGGTCATGGGATTATGAATATTTGCTTTTTATTTTAACTAATGGACACAGCTTTATGCCCGAGAAAATTTCTTGACAGTTTATGAAATCGCCCGCCTGGCAGGTACCTCTAAAAGTACTGTAAGCCGCATTCTCAACGGCAACGATAGGGTTTGTACAGAGGTTCGAGAAAAAGTACTTAGCATTATAAAGGATACTCATTTCAGCCCCAATGCTGCCGCAAGAGGATTGAGTCGTGGCAGAAAAAGCACAATTTCGGTTATTTCTCCTGGTCTCGGGGAGGGTTTTTTTCTAAGGCTTCTCCAGGGTATAAATCATGGATTAAAACAGGTACATGTTCATATGCTTTCCACCTTTGCCCATGACGATCAGGATTATTGGAAGCTATGGCAGCAGGTGAGCCAAGGTGATTATTCCGACGGTCTAATCATGGTATGTCCCCCTGATGAACTTTACCAAAACCCCGTAGAAAATCAGGATTTCCCCATGGTCATCTGCTCTTCTGAACCTATGGGGGACCACACATGGAGAGGGATTTCCTCGGTTTGTTTTAATAATAAAGAGGGAATGTCCAAGCTGCTGAACTACCTTTACTCCCAGGGATGTAGAAACCCGCTCTATATCCCCAGCGCAAGAAACATTTACGATGCCCGGGAGCGATTAGAAGTATTTAATAGATTTGTATTACAGATGAAAATTAAACATCAAATCATGAAAAGGAATATATATAATCCCGACCACCTGGAAGACCAGTTGTTGGATTTTCTGAATGAAATGGATTTCATCCCCGATGTAATTATCTGTTTTAACGATTATTGGGCTGTCCGCTCAAAAAATATACTGAAAGACACCCCATTTGAAAAAATACCTATGGCAGGTTTCGATGGTGAAGCCATGGCGGCACTGCTTAATATACCCACTGTGAAGATTCCCAGTTTTCAACAGGGTCGGCTGGCCGCGGAATTAATATATAAACTGGTGGAAGGGACAGAGAAAAAAGTTCAGCATATAAAGCAATCTCTATCCCTGGAAAAAAATAATTAAGAGGTAAAAATATGAATGAAATTTACAAAGATCCCAATCAACCCATAGATGAAAGAGTTAAGGATTTACTGGGAAGAATGACCCTAAAAGAAAAGGTAGGACAGCTTTTACAGCTGGATGGACGGGATGATATGCCCGGGACTATGAAAGAAAAATTTCCCGGCTCCTTTTTACATCTTCTCGGGGAAGATACAAAAAAGGCAATTATACTTGCCAGGGAAAGCCGATTGGGGATTCCTTTAATTCTTGGAATTGATGCAATCCACGGGCACTCATTTTATGCAGGTGCCACCATTTTCCCCACTCAACTGGCCATGGCCTGCTCCTGGAATGAAGAACTCATCGAAAAATGCGCCGAGGTAACCGCCAGGGAAATGAGAAACACCGGAATGAATTGGACCTTTTCACCGGTTCTATGCCTTTCTAGGGATTTACGCTGGGGACGTACCGGGGAAACCTTCGGAGAAGATCCCTATCTCATCGGTAGATTCGGCAAGGCCATGATCCGGGGTTATCAAGGCGAGGACATGGCCTCTCCCGACCATGTTATGGCCACTGCCAAACACTATGCCGGATATTCGGAAACCCAGGGAGGCCGGGACGCCTCGGAGGCCGATCTTTCACAACGTAAACTACGATCATATTTCCTTCCTCCCTTCAAAGAGGCAGCCGAAGCCGGATGTGGAGCCTTTATGACGGGCTATCAATCCATCGAAGGGCTTCCCTCCACGGCCAACCCCTGGCTGCTGCGCCAAGTCCTTCGGGAGGAATGGGGATTTCAAGGCCTGCTGGTAACCGACTGGGATAATGTAGGTTCTCTGGTGAAGACCCAAAAAATTTGTGCAGATTATAAAGAAGCGGCGGCTCTGGCTGTAAAAAGCGGCAACGATATGATGATGACCTCCCCGGAGTTTTTCCAGGGATGCCTTGAGGCTATTGAACAGGGACTATTGGAAGAAGAACTGCTGGATGAAGCGGTAAAACGTGTTTTATCGGTAAAATTCCGATTGGGGTTATTTGAAGATGATCGGTATCCCGATATTGAAGAAAGCCAAAGGGTTAAGGGTTGTCCCGACCATCGACTGGCAGCCCTGGAGCTGGCTCGTCAATCGGCAGTACTACTGAGGAATCAGGGCATTTTACCTCTTAAGGAAGAAAAAATTAAACGCATAGCAGTTATTGGTCCCAATGCAGATGATGACTTCAATCAGCTGGGAGACTGGTCCCTGGGCTCCGGACAAGCGAGAGTGGGAGAATACCATCCACGAGAAGCCACCATTACCCTGCTGGACGGAATAAGATCCCGTTTTAAGGGTGAAGTCCTATATAGCAAGGGCTGTGGTGTAAAAGAACCGGAAACGCAGCTCATAGAGGAAGCGGTAATCAACGCCCAACAGGCTGACGCAGTGGTGGTGGTCCTGGGAGATCAAAATCATTTGATTGGTGAATTTTGCAGCACAGCCACCCTGGAACTGCAGGGCGGGCAGCTCGAACTAATGCAGGCTCTTGTGGATACGGGCAAAGAACTAATAGTGGTTCTTGTAAATTCAAAACCCCTGGCCCTTCCGCCCAATGTATATAATGCAGCAGCTGTAATAGAACTATTTAACCCCGGCATGGAGGGCGGCCGAGCCCTGGCGGAACTGCTTTTCGGGGATTATAATCCCTCGGGAAAACTGACCATATCCTTCCCTTATCATGTGGGGCAGCAGCCTATTTTCTATTCCCAAGTTAGGGGTCAGCATGGCGATCGATATGCCGATATGACCCAGCAACCCCTCTATGCCTTTGGTGAGGGAATGAGTTACACCAGCTATAGCTATGGCGAATTAACCATGGATAAAAGGATTTACAAAATGGATGAAACCATCCAGGCTTCGGTAAAAATTACCAATACCGGATCAATGGAAGGTGTGGAAATTGTACAGGCCTATGTGAGTGATCTGGTAACCTCAGCCACCTGGGTTGACCGGGAACTCAAGGCCTACCAGAGGGTGCAACTTCAACCAGGAGAAAGCAAAATGGTAAACCTTCAGATTGAAGCCCAGTCTTGTTCTTTGGTAAATGCCAGTGGAGAAAGAGTGGTGGAACCCGGTGAATTTGAACTATTAATTGGACCGAGTTCCAGAGCCGGTGACCTTAAAGGCCTATGCTTTTCTATAGAGTAGGACCTATATTGGAAATGGAGGAAGAAAACAATATATCGATTGAGCAAAAGAGATATTTATTCACCTTTTCGAATATATAACATTCTTTTTATATTTTAATAATAATTTTCCTTTTTTTGCATCGGCCTATATGGTACAATTAATAATAGGTACTAGGGCTTTAATTATGAAGGATAGGATTCTACTAAATCTCTAAAGATTTGATTTAATAACAAAAGACTGGAGGTCTAAATGAAAATACAAGCTCGTCTAAATATAATTGCCGGGAGTATTATTCTCACACTATTTATTACCCTTGCTGTTGTATATATAGTACAACAACCTATAGAACATATGGATGATGAATTAGACATTATGAATGAGCTGGAAAGCAGCCTTCTTAATTTCCAAGCAACATTAAACGCCTTTAATACAGTTTCTTTCAGAGGACATATGAGTCTATGGGAAGTGGATCGTAGACTTTTGGAAGAATCCTTTGATAAACTTAATGATATTACCTATTTGGTCAATATCAACGATGATGTTGCAGAAGCGGT
>JAQICO010000047.1 GCA_027858495.1 Spirochaetaceae bacterium | reverse complement strand
GCCTACCAGTAAATAATCCCGGGAAAAAATTTCTTATTGATAAATTAACCTTGGGAGAATATATCAATAGACCCGCCACAGAGATAATTCAATCCATCCAAATTAGTCCGGAAGATTCGGTGATGATAGTACGTCCCTATAGAAACTATATTGGAGAACAGGTCCTTGGCTTTGCCCTTTGGATTGAGTCTTTACAGATAACTATGGTTTATGAAATAACCCTAAAGCAATTTCTAACCTCCTGGTTTTGGATTCAGGGATTTTCAATTCTTCTGATAATTACCTTCGTATTACTTTTCCTTATTTTAGCAGTATATCTTGAGAAACATAGATTATTTGCTTTAGATTCAAATCCTCTGACCCATCTACCGGGAAACAGATCCATCGACGATGCCCTAAAAAAAGTCCTCACATCAAAGAAAGATTTAACCGTGGTGTACTGCGAGCTGGATGATTTCAAGGCTTATAATGACGCCTATGGCTTTGGTGAAGGAGACAGGGTTATTCAATACACCTCCGATTGTATAAGTGACACCCTTGGTAAAACCAAAATGAATTACAAATTCGCCGGACATATTGGCGGGGACGATTTCATGTTTATTGTTCCCTATGAATATTGTCAGAAAACAGGAAAAGATATTGGGGAGATATTTGATAACGGGATTAAACAATTCTACAATTCCGAAGATTTAAATCGAGGGGGAATAATTGCAGAAGGTAGAACCAAGGAAATGCTTTTTTACCCCTTGATGAGCTTGAGCATGGCTGGTGTCCGCAGCTCTAATTACCAATTTTCTCACACCCTGGAATTGACCACCCTTTGTGCAGAAGTAAAAAAACTGGCAAAAAAGGAAAATGGAAGCGTATTGGTCATGGACCGGAGATCTGCAGAAAAATAGCTCAGCAATACAATCTAGAAACAGGTAAAAATGGCTACCCCAAGGGAAGGGGGCAGCCAAAACTTGTTAGACATTCCTAAGGTAACCTTTCGGTCAATTTGTCAATATTGTTACCTTTAGGGGAGGAAAAATGACGGTTTATAGTCTTATGTTTTTATGATGCGGGCTCTGCCGGATTATTTAAACAGACCTTCAAGGGCTTGGCGATTTTTTGGATTATCTGACTTTTTCCCTTCATCGCTGTACATATAATCGATGGACTGCTGATAAACCTGGGAAATCTTGAAACGCACCATTTTCATGGTGGAATTTATCATCTGGTTCTGTTCGGTAAAGGGCTCGGCGAGAATAAGGAAGGTCCCCGGCAGCCACTTGCTTGGAAATTTATCTTTAAAGCTTGGGTCCTTTCGGAAGAGATTCAACTGCTCCTCCACCTTTTGGAGCTGCTCTTCCGGGCTAAGATCTTTCAGGAGCTTTGCTTTTTGTTGATCCAGCACCAGCAGGGCCGAAGTGTATAACCTGTGATCACACCAAAGCATACATTGGTCTATCAGATCTGAGCAATTGGTAATGGCTTCTTCAATTTCCTCGGGGGAGTATTTTTCTCCGTCTCCGGAGATGAGCAGGGCCTTCTCCCGGCCCACCACCATTAGAAAATCATCTTCATCCATATATCCCAGATCTCCTGTAAAGAGCCAGCCGTCAACCAATGCTTTATCTGTAGCCTGGGGATTTTTCAGATAGCCCTTCATTACATTGCCGCCCCGGATGACAATCTCTCCCTTTTCTCCCGGTGAGGCAGCAGTGTCCTGGTCCTTCATAATTTTCAACTCCAGGTTGGGAAGCAGACTGCCCGATGTGCCAAACTTGTAGCGCCCAGGACCGTTTGCCGAGATGATGGGCGAGGCTTCGGTGAGTCCGTAGCCCTGATAGACAGGTACTCCGATGGTATTGAAGAACTGCTGCTGCTTCACATCCAGCAAGGCTCCACCACCTATACAGAATTTAATGCTACTGCCAAAGGCCTGACGCAATTTAGGGAAGATCAGCATTTTTGCCAAGCCGTAGATGAAGCCATAGCGTAGTCTTTTCCACAAGCCCCCCTTATGATACCCGTCTCCGTGAATGGCCATTCCGCCAACCAGGCCTTTACGGAAGATGGATGCGATCAATCCTCCCTTGGCCTCTACCCCAGCCTTCATCTTTTTCATGAAGTTGCCTGTCAGGGCGGGAACTGTGAGAAGGAAGTGAGGATTCACCTCTTTTAGATTTATGGGGATATTCCGCAAGATGGAAGAGGCTCCGTCCCGGGCATCGACAAAATACAGGCTGATGGCCCGCTCCAGAGCTATATAAAGGGCCACAGTGTGGGCAAAGCTGTGGTCGATGGGCAAAATTACAAGGGTGCGCCAGTTCTCCGGAATATACACGGTTCCCACAGCTCCCATGATGTTGCTGTAATAATTTCGGTGAGTAAGCATTATGCCCTTTGGGTTGCCTGTGGTTCCTGAGGTGTAACAGACGTTAACTACATCGTCCAGAGCAATGGCCCGACAACGTTGTTCCAGCTCTATACGGTTCTGCGATAACGATGACCTGCCTTCCTCCAGAAGTTCCTGCCAGGTAATCAGATTTTTTCCCCGGTTCAAAGCTCCTTCCGAAGCAATCTTATTTAAAAGTTCAGGGCTGCTATCCAGACAGATATAAAGAATATTTCCCTGCAGCTGGTCTTTGATCTCTTTAATTTTCTCCCAGGTGATGTGGCTGAAGAAGATGACCTTGGCTTCAGAGTGGTTCACCCGGAAGGGGATTTCCTGGATCATCAGCTTTAACGAAAGAGGAACAGATATGGCTCCCACACGGAAAAGGGCTATTTCAGAGAGAACCCAGGAACTGCGGCCCTCCGATAGAATCACCGCTTTATCTTCTTTCCCAATCCCCCTGTTCAACAGTCCAGAGGCTAGTTTCTCAGTTAGGTCCAGAGCCTGTTCGAAGCAGATAGATTCCCAGCCTGAATCAGATTTATCACAGAGGTAGGGACGTCCTTGAAATTTTACAGCCGCCTCTTCCAGCATTTCTATTAGGTTTTTATCTGCCATGTAGTACTCCTTATTATGGAAATAATCAGAACTATTGTAAAAGAGCTGCGTGAGTACTACAAGTTTTTTTTATTTGTTTATTTATTTAGGATTCAGGATCCTCGGGAATAGGCAATCCCTATGGAATTATTTCAAATGGCATTTTTTCCAGGGGCTTTTTGAATTGCTTAAAAGATCCTCCACCATGGGTGCCACTTCCTCCAGGGCCCCGGTTCTTCCAGGATGTAAATAGAGGCCCAGCAGATAGCTTTTACTCAATTCCTCCCAGTTTTGGAATGTTCCTGCGCATATTTCGTGGGCCTTCTTTATATATTCCAGAACTTTTTCCCGGGTAATGCGCCCTTGCTGATAGGCAATCCTGGAAAGAAATGCCACTCGGCTCATATCCCAGGCCAAAACTCCTCTTTGATAATCCTCCTGGGAGAAATGAAATCTTTTCTCCATATCATCCCAGGAGAATTCCCAATTACTGTGGTAGTCAAGAACCCATTGGGCTTCCTTACCCTGAAAATCCCGGCAGATGCACTCCTGCCATTGGCCGCTGTCCACTGTTGATTTTAAATTCTCCAGGTAATGGAAGATATGTGCATCTCCTCTATCAAAGAGTTCTGTCAGACTTTCAGGTTCTGCAGGGAGATAGTAATCCTTCCAAGAATCAAAAATGTTTGTGGGTTGTCCAGTTTCCAGGGAATCGATATAGCAGCCATGCCACCGGGAATCTATGGCGGAAATCTGCATCTCGATCATCTCCTGGGCACTTAATTCGGTACCCTTGGGATTTAAGGGGAAGGAAGATCGGCTTAGTGATGAGACAGATTTAATACCTTTATTCTTAATAACACGCAGTATCCTTAATAAAGGTGTCAAAAAAAACAGCCCAATAATAATATAACCAAACCAGGGGAGTTCTGAAAAAGAAAAATCTTCCTGACAGAACAGGGGACTGGAAAGCATTAGAAAAAGAATAATAGAATATGATTTCATGGAAGCTCCTTAATAAATGCTAATCATAAAGGACAGAGATTTAATCTTCAAGAAGAATCACCCATTCTCTGGCAGAAGAGTAAGCGAAACTCGCAGCTTCTCGGTGTGACATTTTGACTACTTACGGTGATTTCACCAGCATCCGAACCGGAACACCGGAGGGCATGAAACCTGCGTTTGACCGGAGGTCAAATGCCACTTAATCGCTGAGCTTATGCGCAAGGTGGAGGACAGGAGGTCCGGAGCCGACCCCCAAGGGGTTGCGCTATAAGCGTCGGTTGTGTGGTGGGAGAAGTATCAGTTTCCCGAATTTATTGCAGTTCCAGGAAGGCTCCGAACACCCAGCCGTCCAGGCCGTCAGAGGTTTTTACTCGATACCAATAGCCGGTATTGCTTCCGATGGTTTCTTCGGTGGCAGATTGGCCAAGGATTTCTACAGAAGTGCCTTGAGCTAAAGTGCCCACCACGGTGCTGTTGCTGGTGGCTGGATTGTCACGCATACGGAGGCCGTTAGCGGTTACAGTGGCTGTGGGGTTATCGGAGTGGGTTGGCGGCTGCCAGTCGAAGGGAGCCTAGGTGTTGGGGATTTTGTAGAGTTCCACGCTGTTCTGTTCCTCGCCCCATTTCATAAAGTAAATATCACCGTTGGGATGAACTGTGGGGAGATGATAGAAGTCGTTGTATTTTATCTCTTTAATACACCAACCATTATCGTTGAATACATAAATATAATCTGAAAGACTTCTCCAATAGGAGTTTCCATTGGCATCATCTCCCATATAGTAGGCCTGATTATATCCATTACGCCATAGAGGAATATCCTTATGTCTTGTGTCTAGATTGAATTCTCGAGGATCATCATACCCATACTGGTCCATCCAATAATCCATCCAATTGTAATAATCCCGGTTCACCAGCTTCCCATCCCGGAAAAGCCGGTATTTATCATCCATGGTCAGGCCGTCCATATCGTAACCGGAACCGGGTTCAAACAAGGCCCGCACCTCTTCATTTTTCAGGACCTTTGAAAGGTTCTCATTACTGTTCATGCCGGGATGGGGGATGCAGATAATACCGCCGTCTTCGAGGTAGTGGAAGAAGTAGTTTTCTGTAAGGTAAAAAGCATTTTGTCTTAAAATGTATTTCGATTGCAAATTAACAATATCTATCTGATATTTTCTGTTTTCGGATTTATTAATTAGAGAAATATGATTCCCAGAATTACCCCAAACATTCCCATTTCTATAATATATAGAGTCTGCATTATTCAATCCAAACATATCCCTTTCAAGAGATAATGTTTCTTCATAACCAAAGGTATTATTGAACTTAAATATTTGTCTGCCCAGTGGATTAGTAATAAAAAGATTACCATCATTATCAAAAGCTATTGCATTTGGCCCAGTAGGATCCGCCGGGGAGGAAATCCTTCTTATGTCAAAGTTTTCATATATAATAGTATATTTAACAAAATTTTGTTGATCTTGGCTAAAGGTTCCAACACTTATAAGAATAAACAATGAAAATATCAGAAACATTTTTTCATTCATTTAATTACTCTCCAGTCTAACAATAAACCATGTTCTATCAATTATTTTATTATGGTTTAAGGTTCGGGATTTAGTAACATAGCAAATATTGGCAATATAAACTGACTCAATAAGTGAGATCCCATCGGGTGTCACACTTCCATCCTCGTGATAAGTAACATCCTGCACAATCATAATATGGGCTCCTTGGTGGGCTGGCTGATAAGTTCCATTAAAAGCGGCATCACCATCTTCCCCGTAGAATACAACATCCCCCGGTTTTACATGCTCCAGATTTGTGTAAACGGGACGATTCTGACCATCTGTTGTATTATCAGGATTATCTTTCGATGCAATCATAATAGAATACTGATTCTGATGCTCCAAATAGGGATAGGTCGTATTGCTACGGGAATCGCTCCCCCCTTCGGTAATATTCTTGGACATTTCCAACCAGTTTTAACTTCTACCGCTATCATAACCTGCGGCTCTTTGGGCAAAACCGATACAATCGGCTCCAGCAGACAATATATGAGACGGTTCTTCAGAAGTCTTTTCAGGAAAGAACGTATAATAATCAATGGCTTGTTCCGGATTTAAATCGACAGTATAATGTCGAAAATAGCCCAACCCTGGCATATAAGGCACAAGATAATCGACACATACAGGAATTATTAAATCCTGAAAACTATAATTGAGCCAATAATCATTTGATGCAGTTGTTTCTTCATAATTAATTAGCTCAGATGCTTGTAGAGTTAAATCATTCTCATTTCTAAGTCGGTCTGGCTCTAATAAAATGTTTATGTTTTCAGCCTTATCTTCAGCCGAAAATCTATAAAAATCATA
>JAQICO010000258.1 GCA_027858495.1 Spirochaetaceae bacterium | reverse complement strand
TCCTTGTGCAGTTATAACCTTCAGATATTCCTGCATTTCTACCATTTGTCCCTGCATATACTGCAGGTTTTTCATTAAATCCATGGGATTAAAATTCATTACTTTCCTCCTTTTTTAACTATATGGCCCTGAAAGATTTGACGTATCATTTCAACCTGGTCATTCAAGGGCCTTTCCTCTTCGGGGTTCTTTTCTACTTTGAGTATTTTATATTCAACACGGTAATTTCTTCCAGACAATTCTTTCAACAACGCCGCCAAGCCTCTTTCTTCCTCTTCTACGGAATGGGCATCGTAGGCCTTGCTGAATGTTAAATATAAACAATCTTCACTGAGATTATTTTTGTCACAGCGATCTAAAAGGGACAAAAGATGAATTTTGCCCATTTCCCGTAGGCTTTTCATCAGCTTCTTCCACAAATCATCGTGACCCCCCTCGGGCAAACTTAAGGGTTCTGATCCATGGATTTCAGGGGGCGGCTCTTCCATCTCATGATCCAAGCCTATTTGCTGTATTTCCTGTTCAGAAGGAATCATTGAAGGTTGGGACAGCTCTGTAATTTCGTTGAATGTGTTTGCACTACCATCATCGGCTTTAGACGATGATACCGGCTGGTATTGTTCGCGGGGTTCATTATCTTGAATAGAGCTAAGATTTTCTGAAGAAGATTCGACCTTTGCTGTAATCTCCTGTGTAATCTCCGGCTTATTGTCGGAGCGGTTGAATTTTCTAAAAAAGGCCTCAGCAGCTTCTTCCGGCTCCGGAGGGAGAGATTGATCTAGGGATTCAGGGCTTTTTTTTTTTCCTGCCCTATCAGTATCTCATTATTTTCATCACTGATATGGGATATTTTTAAATCCTGCTTAAGCCGCTCGATTCGTCCTAGTATGCGGGCAGGAGAAATATACTCTTTCAATTGAATCAGACGGTTTAACAATAACTCCAATTCAAAGCGTTCATTTAGGGAATAACGAATATCGCGATAAAGGTTTAAGATCAACTCTTGACCATGGAGTAGCTGTTCCTGGCTATAAGCCTCTGTGAGTGATAAATCGAATTTATCCTTTTCGTATCCCAGTATGGATTGGCGATGTATACCCGCCTTAATCAGCAGCAAACTTCTAAAAAACTCCGCCAGCTCCACTAAAAACTGATCCACCGAAACACCGCTATTTAAAATCTGGTCGGTTAGATCCATCACCTGGGCTAAATCTCCCGAAAGCATAATCTTCGCCAGCTGATTCATTTGCTCCAAACCAACCAGCCCGAGCTTCTCACGGATCTTCTCCAGAGAAATATACCCCTCAGAGAAGGATGCCACCTGATCAAAAAGGGTATAAGAGTCTCTTAGAGAACCGGTTCCCTCCTTGGCAATCCACAACAGTGCATCGTCATCGTATTGAATGGAGCTTTCTTGACAGACCTGCCCCAATAGAGTCTTTACACGCTCCAGATCAATCAGCCTAAAATTAAATTGCTGACAGCGGCTTCGAATGGTGGCTGGGACCTTATGTATTTCCGTGGTGGCAAAAATGAAAATGATATAGGGGGGGGGTTCTTCAATGGTCTTCAAAAGTGCGTTGAAAGCACTGTTGGATAACATATGAACCTCATCGATAATGTAAACCTTGTACCGGCAGCTGTTGGGAGCAAAGAGCACCTCGTCCTTGATCTCACGTATATCATTTACTCCTGTATTGGAAGCTCCGTCAATTTCTATTACATCCATGGCACTGCCCCGGGCTATCTCAATACAGCTATTACATTTTCCGCAGGGGTCTACCGTTGGACCTTCCTGGCAATTGAGCGACCGTGCTAAGATTCTAGCGGCCGAGGTTTTTCCAACACCCCGGGGTCCGGAAAAAAGATAGGCATGGGCTATTCGTCCCTTGGCAATGGAACTGCTTATTGTGGAGACAACAAAATCCTGACCGGCTAGATCTTGGAATTTCTGAGGACGTTTTCTAGTTGCGGTAACTTCATAAGCCATGGGGACATTCTAAGGGAATTTCATTGGTCTGGCAAGACAATAGAGGGATATAAAAAACCCTTTCAAGCTTACCACATCACAACAAAAGTCTACTTACGGCTGCTTCCTTCCGGATCTGACCGGGTTAGGTAGTTTCTGTTTGTGTGGAGCCTGAAAGGGAAAACGGAGAGGGAGGGATTCGAACCCTCGGTACCTTACGATACACACGCTTTCCAAGCGTGCTCCTTCGGCCTCTCGGACACCTCTCCAAATAATACTGATCAAAGGACATTTAAGCCCCCAACAGAAATATAGAACCATTCTATGGTTCTACAAAAAAAGACCTGCGCCATTTTAAAAGCAGGCCAAAGTATGCCCAAGAGGTTTCGAACCTCCGACCTCTAGATCCGCAATCTAACGCTCTATCCAGCTGAGCTATGGGCACAGGATTCTTCGGAGAGGGAGGGATTCGCCTTACATTCGGTGGCATCCTGCCTTCTCATT
>JAQICO010000401.1 GCA_027858495.1 Spirochaetaceae bacterium | reverse complement strand
TTGGCAGTATGGACTTTTATCAATCTTTTTAGACAATGTAGATATTCTATCTATTGAGCTACAATTAAAAAGAAATCAAGAGATTTGGATATTTACATTGAAACAGGAACCACAAGGATTATCTGTTCTATGTGAGAGTAATATCTCTTCATACAATAAAGCGATGATCCCAAAATGGGGTGTTTTATGTAAACAGTGGAAAAAAAGGGGAATTAAAGTGAATGAAGAAATAAAAGAACTCAGGTCAGATTCAAATGATTCCGAAAATAATAGAAGAGATATGATCCATATTGTTGATTTTAGGTTATAAGATATGAAAAAATCTATTGCTTTGGGTTATAATAAAGATATTGATCATGCTCCCAAGGTCTTGGCCAAGGGGTCAGGAGTCTTGGCTAACCGGATAATTCAGTTGGCGGAACAAGAGGAGATTCCCCTGTTGGAAAATCCAGAACTTGCAGAGTCTATGATGCAACTTGAATTAAACCAGAATATCCCCGTGGAGATGTACGCAGTAATGGCAGAAATTTTAAATTTTGTGTATCAGCAAAAGGTGGAATAATGAATATTTATAAACTCAGTGATTTAAAACCAGGTAATGAGTTTGATCAACCTGTATTTATCGAAGGCAATACTTTGTTTCTACCAGCACAGGTTAAGATTAAACCTAAAGATATAGACCGCTTAAAAAAGTGGGGTATCGATGAGGTGGAATGTGAAGGGCATATTAAAGAAAATCTTGCTCCTATAGATGGAGACTCTGAACAGATGTGGGGAGTTCCAAGCGATTCTGAGTTATTTGAATTTTATACAGATAAAATAAATCAGTTGGATAAACTGTTGGATAAAATTTCTAATATGGAAAGTATTACGGTTGAAGAAGTAGAAAATATTTCTGATTCTGTAGTACTGAAGGTAAAAGAGAAGAAATTTGATTCTGTTCGATTAATTCTTTGTAATATTGGGAGTGGTAAAAATTTTGCCAAGTCATGCATAAATTGTTCAATTATTGCCGCAAATATTGGAAATGCTTTGGAACTTAATGATAAAGATCTTAATTTTATCACCCAAGGAGGGTTGTTACATGATGTAGGTATGCTCAGGGTTCCTAAAGAAATAAAGGACAAGCGACAAAAACTTGAAAGCAATGAATTGACCACCATGAGATCCCATCCTCTTTATTCCTATCAGATAATACAAAATGATTTATTATTAGATGAAGAAGTGGCACAAATTGCATTGCAGCATCATGAACGATGGGATGGAGAAGGTTATCCTCAGGGTTTAGACGGTAAAAGTATCGAATACCTAGCAAGAATAGTTTCCATAGCTGATGCCTTTGTAGCAATGATTAGTGAAAGACCCTATATAAATTCCATGATTGTCTTTGAAGCTATGAAACAGATACTTAGTGATAACTCACGTAGGTTTGATCCTGAAATATTAAAAATATTTATCCGTAGTATGGGGATCTATCCATTAGGTAGTCTTGTACTACTTAACGATGGTGCCATTGGTAGAGTGGTAGAAGTAAATAAAGAAGCCCCATTACGACCTAGCGTTATTGTTTTAATCGATACAGATGGTAAGGAATATAAAGGGGATAGAGGTCCTCATATAAACCTTATTGAAGAAAAAAAATTATTTATTGCCCGTGCTTTGAACTTAAAGGATTTATTGGAAAGAAATGCATGATTTCCCAACTAAAGGGAAATTGGGGAGAAGATAAAGCGGTAGAATATTTATTAGAGAAGGGATATACCATGGTTAGTAGGAATTTTAGGTGTACCCAAGGTGAAATCGATATTATTTGTATTCATGAGGATGATCTGATTTTTGTAGAAGTCAAAAATTGGGAAACCATGGGATATTCAGAACTTGAATATGGAATATCACCAAAAAAACAAAAAAGAATGCGTTCTGTGGCGGAGTTGTTTCTTCAAAAACATCCCCAATACAGTGTATTATATAAACGGTTTGATTTGATTTTTCTGTCAGGGAGGATAGGTGAGTTGAATCATTTAGAACATGCTTTTTAGGGAGAAGGAGCTCCATATGGTAAGGATAGCAAAAAAAACAGATCCAAGTAAATTGGAAGAATTGAAAGACAAGATTCACGATCAGTTTTATTTAAAAACAGCAATACAACGTATTGCAATTCGTCTAACCGACGAGATCGTGCATCATAATGAGGTGAAAAGTGAGCTCAAATAAGAAAGATAACAACAGACGAAATCGTAGAAGAAACAAGGGCGGACAGGCAAAAAAAAAGCAAGAATTTCAACCCACGTTACATGAAATGCTACCCTGCTCCGTCTGTGGAGAACCCATAAAGGATATGACCTCTGCTATCTCGACTGTTGATAATGATGATCCTGCTCATTTTGACTGTGTGGTTTCACAGTTGAATAAGCGGGAAGTCCTTTCTGAGCAGGAAAAAATTGTATATCTTGGTAGTGGTCATTTTGCCGTGGTTGAATTATCAGAGTATAATAAAAGATCATTAAATATAATAAGAAAAATTGAACCACTATCTAAAGATTCACGAGAACAATGGCGAAAAAAAATGCGTCAGGAGTTGAAGGCATAAAAAAACTGCCCCTTAATAGGGACAGTTTCTTTACGCTTTGTTAAAAATCCTTAGAATAAAATATTGACCAGCACATCCTTTGCTTTCGCTGATACAGATGAGTTATAACCATTTCTTCTATTGGCTATTTTAACAACCTCATCGATGATTACATCGGCAATTTCAACATCATTGTCAACCATCATTTCAACAGCTTCTAAAAACTCATTGGCAAATCGATTATCTTTATTAATAGCTGTTTGACTATATACAGCATCTGCAATAACTAACTGAGTTGTTATATCTCCATTTTCGATATTTTCTGCTATACCCCGAACAGCCTCAGTAAGCACGGCAGGTTCATCATCCACTCGCATGATTGCTACCAAAGCGTTTACGGCATGCTCTCCACCGATCTCACCCAAGGCCTTGGCGGCATTGATTCTTACATCGGTATAATAGTTAGTTGGGCTGCCGTTTTCCATAAAGATTCTGGCGGTTCCTTCCATGCCCATATCCATAAGTACTTTGATAATAGTCGTATTATCTGAATCAAAGGTTCCATCTGCAATAAGATCACGAATATTACTGATCGCTTCATTTTTAGAATCCGAATCGTTTTGATAGGCCATGGATTGTATTACCATAATTTTTTGTGCCTGACGTAAATATGCCTCGTCGATGGTTATATCATCTTCTTGGGCGAACACTCCCAGGCACATAACCAACAGAACAAACAATACTAGAACCTTCTTCATTAAATGACTCCTCTATTGAGTTTTTTTACCAAATGCTTATTAACCAAGCATTATCTATTTTCTCTAATTGATATAATTTAACCTTTCTACCGTTGAACATAGACCAAACGGTGATCCGGTTTTCAGTTTGAAATTCTATATCATTTACAATAATATTGGAACGGCTGGGAACCACAATATAGTTAAAATAATCTTCAAGACTAATCAATTTTATATCATTATTAAGCAAAATGGGCGATTGTGACATTTGCTCAAGGGCTTTTGCATCACTGTAAGTTTCAATATAGCTACTGCTTAAATAAGATTTCCATTCATTAAATATTCGAGATGATATGATATTATTGAGCTGTTCAACAAAAACTTCGATT
>JAQICO010000321.1 GCA_027858495.1 Spirochaetaceae bacterium | reverse complement strand
GCAATTCCTGCTGTATTATTTAATCGTTCTGATGTAGAATCTATAGTCATAAGCAAGTTCACCTTCTGGGTTTTACATGGTTTGTCGTTAAAGCATTGTAATACAGAAAGTTGGGCTTGCTTTTTTTATTTTTTATACGGATTCAGGTTAAACATATAAATTACTCCTCTATATAAACCAATACACTATCTGTATATCGAACGGCTGTCAATGTTTATTTGTGAGATTATGGGATTATGAGATTATGAGATTATGAGATTATGTTGTTTTATTTCTTTTTTGAACTGACCAGGGTCCGCCTTTGAGCGAGGTCTTTTTTTTTTACAGGTCTACCTTCAACCGGTTTTTGAATGTTATAGTAAAAAAAATAATCTTTTGTTGAGGAGTTCCTATGAAAGATAAGTTCCTTACCAAGACCACCGATTTGGAACAATCGGATCTTCTAAAGGAAATATTAGCGGAGAACTATATTCATTTTACAACCAAAAAAGAAGCATGGGATGATGAAAAAGTGGTGGATTTTAACAGAGTCGCCAAAACGATACATAACACAGAATTCTATGTAGATGAAGAGAATCTTTCCATTGCTAAGGATTTAATCCTGCAGCTGGATCGGAGTAAGGCCAAGTCTTTATACCTGAAAAGTTATTCCTTCCGTAGTATCTTGTTTGCATTGCTTTGGCTCTTTGGTATTACTTCGGTGGTTGCTCTTTATTTGGGTATAAGAGGTTTCCTCACTGAAAATAAATTTGTAGCATCCATTGGTATTATCCTGAGCTGTATCGGTTTATGGTATTCCATTCAGCATTATATATGGCCTCTATTTACATAAAGGCAGCATGATTCGCATTAAACTGAGGGGGTGTTCGACGCAATATCTTTTGAACCCCAGGCTGAACTTGAAACTCCTCTTTTAAAAACCTGCGGATATTGCCCCGATTCCATCCTAGAGGATGGTTAAACCCTTTATATAGAGATAGATCCGCCGGGGAGTATTGAAACTCTTCCGAGATGATGAACTCTTTGCTTTGTACCGGCATATTAAAAATCGCCAGGTTTAAAAAATCAATAAATTCAGCATGGGCTTCGGTGAAATCCCGAGTTAATAATGCCGATGCTAAATCCTCCACCGGGGTTCCCAGGAGGAGATATACATAATTTTTTATTCCCGCATGGTGAAGGTTTTTAAGTATTAGAGAGGCGTCTTCAAGGGTGATTCCTTTATTCAGAAAATCCAGAACTCTTTGGTCTCCCGATTCCAGCCCAAGTTTCAGCATAGAGCACCCCCCTTTTTTTAGGGCTTTACAAAATTTGGGATCTTTTAAAAGGGAATAAAATTTGGTGAAGCCATACCAGGGGGTATTTAAATCTCCCAATGCCATGGTTTTTAATAGGGTTGGGCTCATTTCGTTGTCAGTGAAATGGAAAAGAGCTGGTTGGTATTCTCTCTCCCATTGTTTCATCATCTCTAATACTACTTTGGGATTCCTGGAGAGATAGGGAGAATCTTCCGCCAGTTCTGGGCAGAATTTACAGCGCTTCCAGCTGCATCCCTGGGAACCCGATATGGGCATAATTCTGCCGGGGCTGAAATATTGAAGATCCTTGGCCCAGTCAAAATCCGGCTGAATAGAGTGAATTTTGTGGGGATCTGCTTCGATGCCCAGATATTCCAGGAGCTTTTCTTCTCCTGCCCCGGTGATAATTTTATCCACCAAGTCTTTGAAGGGGTTATTCCAGGATTTTAATGCTCCCCAGGATGTGATTAATCCGCCTCCCAAAATAATCCTTATTTTAGGATAAACAGCCTTGATAAAACCTATCAGGGAAAAGGTTGCCACTGCCTGATTTATATACTGCAGGGATATGCCAACATGGTGAATCGCCCCTGACAAAAGCAAAGGGGTTAAGCTTTGCTTGTAATAGGGATAAAAGGGGCTCTCTGAATATTCCTCGGCGGCTTTTAGAAGATCCCTACTGTTCAGCGGGGCGTAACGGCTATCCTCCATATTGGCCAGGGAAAGGGTTAGCTCCTTGGTCATGGAATCATTTAATCCCTTGGTAAGCTCTGAAATTATTCTTTGATAGCTGTCCGGTTTCTCGTAGGTTTTTCTTTCTGTGATAAGTTTTCTATAATGCCTCTTTTTAGGGTGACTCTGGAAATATTGTTCCAGTAGATATTCCTGGGCTCCCAGGTTCATATCCATCACCTGGTAGTTAATATTGTGGGCCTTCAAGGCTCCGGCTAACAGGGGAATTCCACTGGGGGGTTCACTGGCCTTTGCCATGGGCGGGTAAATTAATAGCATAGTTGGAATATATTCCAATTCAAGGAGGGGATCAATGGCAATGTTCCCAAGCTCTGACATTGGCTTTTACTATATTCCATTTTTCACCTAGGAACATTGAAAAAAATAACACTTTGCTGTCTAACAAATTAATTCCATCCAGTTATATAATAAGTAAAACAAAAGCTGATCCTCTATTTCCCACAGGGATGACAGGACGGATAACAGAAGGAGAAAAGGATGGAGAAAGAAAACAACAAGATAGAAACAAAGGATATCAGGATAATCATTTCCACCCTTTGGGTAGTGGTAATGTTCAATATGGCCTTTGCGGATATACTCACCTTTATAACCCCGGGAGTTATGGCTGATATTGTTTCGGGTAATATGGATGTAACCATTACTCCGTTGATCATGCTGGTCTTTGCTCTTTTGATTGAAATACCCATTGCCATGATTTTTTTGTCCAGGATACTTAAAGCCAAGGCTAACCGGATATGCAATATTATCGCTTCCATTCTAACCATTCTTTTTGTGGTGGGCGGGGGATCTCTGTATATCCATTATATAATTTTTGCTTCGGTTGAAGTTATTGCTATGATGGCTATCATAGTGCTAAGCCGAAAACTTTAATCAGGAATAGACTTGTCATCCAGAATGTTGGCAATGATTCAGCCTTTATTTGTTGACTGATCCAATTAAATGATGTAAAATTATGTTAAAATTCGGAGGAACAGAGATGAATAAAATTTATTTTAAAAAACCGTCAGCCCTTCTTTGGGCTTTGATATGGATGATTGTAAGCATAATTCCTGCTACAGCTCAGGATAATGGAAACATTGCACCCGATCAGATCCCCGGGGTAGCTGTGTACATCCCCTACCCAGTGGATATTACACTGGATGGTAACCTGGATGATTGGGAAGGTATTCCTGTGCAAAGGGTGGATACTGCGGTTTCGCAAAGTCCCGATCCCAATCAGAACCAATATCTAGATTTTTCCGTTGCTGCAGATGAGGACAACCTATATGTTTATATGTTTTCAGAGGATAGCAATATCATTGCCGGGCAACACGAGGGTAATTTCTGGAATGAAGATTCCATGGAATTCTACGTTAATTTTAGTGACGATTTAAATGCCAGAGACTTTTCACCGGGAATAGCACAGATAAATATTAATGGAACCAACATAGATAATAGTTCTGTATCGGATTTATCCCTTTCCGGTACAAATGTCGACAGCTATGCTGTAAGAGCCAAGGTCTTTGAAACCGCCAATGGCTGGGCCTTTGAGGCGGCCATTCCCCTGGGTAGCGGCAATGGTCCTTCCCATGGTAAGACCATTGGATTTCAGGTTCAGGCCAATGGGGCCACACAACAGGATAGAGACTCTAAAATCATTTGGAGTAAGTTGGATACCGGAGATGAATCTTATAATAATCCCGCCGTATTTGGCCGGGCTATGTTCTTTGAGATTGGCAGAACCGATATTCCTGTTCTGGAAGATATGGGAAAGGATTTAGGTGAAACCTTCATAGATGAAGGCGCCACTGGTAGAGCTTCGCGAGAGCTTGTCTGGGCCGACGAATTTGACTACCGGGGAGAACCTGATAGAAGCAAATGGGCCTATGCTGCCGCTGATGCCGGAAAATATAACAATGAATTACAGAGTTATACCACAACCAGAGCTAATTCCCGAGTTAGAAGAGGAAATCTGACTATCCGAGCACTCCGCGATGATAACGGCCGGTGGACAAGTGCCAGGCTAAATACCCAATTCCGGGAGGATTGGACCTACGGTTATTTTGAAATTCGGGCAAAACTTCCTGCGGGCCTAGGAACCTGGCCTGCCATCTGGATGATGCCCACCAATGAAACCTATGGAGGATGGCCCTCTAGCGGTGAAATTGACATTATGGAATTTGTCGGACTTGACCCCGATATCATCCACACTTCTGTTCATACAGAGATCTACAATCATAGAATCGATACTCAAAAAACCCGTGCGGCCATGGTGGAAAATGTCTGTGATGAGTTTCACACCTATGCGGTGGAATGGACTCCCGATGGACTCTTTTTCTACGTGGATGATGAGCCCTTTTATTTCTTCCTAAATGAAGATTCCGGTTATAGGGCTTGGCCCTTTGATAAACCCTTCTACATCATTCTTAATGTAGCCATGGGAGGCGATTGGGGTGGTATGAACGGTATGGACCCCGATTTGGATGAAGCAGAAATGCTTGTTGATTATGTGAGAGTTTATCAGTAGAATAATGGGTATATGATATCCATAAGCAGATTGTATCAGATAAATTCTTCCCGTATACTTCAGCATATCAGGACTAATCCCGGTATTAGCAGAATCGCTGTGGCAAATGAACTGGGATTAGACCGTTCAACCATCACCAAGATTGTAAATTATTTAATCGATATTGGTATGGTTCTAACCACAGGGAAGTATCACGGGAAAGCCGGGGTTGGAAGAAAGGCAACGGCATTACAGATAAATCCAACCTTCGGTCTGGTTCTCGGAATAGAGGTCCAGACCGATTTTTTCCAAACAGTTTTAGTCAATCTCAATGGACAAATTATTCAGACAGAGTCTTATCCCTACCAGAAAGGAAATAAGTCTTTGGAAGAACAGTTGGAGTTTATTATCTCTTCTGCCAAGGAGAAGGCAATCAAAGAACGAATCCCCCTGTTGGGTTCGGGAATCGGTCTTGCAGGTGTTATTGACCCCTATAACGGAATTATCATTGAGTCCTATCCTTTGCAGCTTGGTGATGGTATGAAACTAAAAAAATATCTAGAGTCTCGTACAGAATTGCCTGTATTTATTGAAAACGATGCCAATTGCTGCTGCTGGAGTGATATAGCCTTCCGCCCAGGTCAGCAACATCGTAATTTCCTTGCTCTTTTGGGTGAATTCCGTAGTGTGGATATCACCGGGGGATTAACCAGGGGGATTGCCTTTGGTTTAGGGATTACCATAAGAGGAAGGGTTCTTCACGGAGATACTTTTTCCGTGGGCGAATTCCGCAGTCTCCTCTACGACTATGAAAAACCAAGCCGTGTTCAATTTTCTATAACTGATGAAGAAGCCTCTTCCTTACCGGAAAATCGAGAATTACTACTTCGTGTGTTCAAGGAGTTGGCCTTTAATATGTCAATCCTAGTAAATAGTCTGGATATTTCAAAAATTTTACTCGCCGGAGATTTCGCTCAGTATAAAAAGGATTTAGAATTGATTCTCAACGAGGCAATACAAAAAAACTGGCTATATGAAAGTACAAAAAAATGTGTTATTGAATCTTCCCCCGGAGGTGACAAAGCTGTAAGCCTCGGTGCCGCCGGCCTGTTTATAAGTAAGTTATTCTCCGTTCCCGATATGACAGATCATATTGAGGAAGATGTTGGCAACATTCTCTTAGAAAAAATAGTTCAAAAAGAAGATTAAGGGACTGACCATTTTAAGAGGGGGTAGTTGAAAACTGGACGCTTTGCTTTAACTTTTCAACTACCCCCTCTTAAAA
>JAQICO010000411.1 GCA_027858495.1 Spirochaetaceae bacterium | reverse complement strand
GAGTCAAACAGTGGTGGATCAAGCCGTTGTAACTCTGAATCAAGCTGGTCTGGTTTTTTCGGACGGTGTAATTATCCAGGGAAGCGATGCGGATGTGGACATCAATAGTGTTTACAACTGGCTGGTAAGCAGCCAGCTGGACAATGGCCTGCTGGAATCCGCAGCAAACAGTAACTTTGTCTCCCTCTATGATAATGCCTTGGCTATCATGGCCTTTTCCATCATGGGTGATTTTGATAAAGCCGAAGCTATTCTCGATTATTTTAACGGACGTATAAACAGTGAATTAAAGGATTCTCCAGGAGGTTTTGGCCAGTTTCGAGACAGAAATGGGGATCTACCCTGGGATGGAGCCCACCGTTGGATGGGCGATAACTGTTGGTTATTGCTGGCTGTAAATAATTATCATGCTCTGGCGGGCAACAACGACTACGAAACATTGGCCACGGAGCTGGACAGCTGGATTCGCGGATTACAAAGCTATAATAGTGATGGAAGCCTGATCGGCGGATTCGGAAATGATGATTCTGAAATAGCAGGAATCTCAGAAGGAATGATAGACGCCTTTAATGCTGTTTCAGGTTACGATGACTTTCATATGGATCTACTAGCCTATCTTGAAGCGGAGCGCTGGGATAGCCAGGACCAAATGATCATCACTGCCTCTTCTGAGATAGCAAGCCGTAGATACGCCATAGATATGATCAGCTGGGGTTATAGTGCCTTTGAAGACTTCCCCATTTCAGTATTGACCTTTGCAGACCGCTTTGTAACCACTCAAACCAGCACGGTGAATGAAATTCTGGTTGAGGGCTTTGGCTTCGACCAGGACTATGACACCATCTGGTTTGAAGGAACCGGCGAGATGGTGGTGGCCTTTAATACCGCAGGACAGACTGTATTGGCAGAAAGGTATATATCTGAAATGGACAAAGGTATGATAGAAAGCCCCCTGTATACCGGCACTCAAGGCCTTCCCTATGTATCCAATGCACTTTCGGATACCGGTGACGAGGTCACAGGATACGGGGCTGGAGGATTATGGGCCGGAGTAGACACAAATATATGTATATCCTCCACGGCATGGTACATCTTTGGTAGAAAGGGGTTTGATCCCTTTGCCCTCAATAGAGAGAAGTCCATCCCGGAAGCAGACAAATTCTGGCTTTAGGAAAAGAAGTTAAGAAGCTTCTTCCTTAGTGTCTCTATTCCTCAGCAGTTGGGCATATGCCCCATCAAGGTTTAGCAGCTGCTCATGGTTACCTCGTTCAACAATCTTTCCATGCTCAATCACCAGGATAATATCTGCATGACGAATGGTGGAAAGCCGATGGGCTATGACAAAGCTACTGCGACCAGACATCAAAGGCCCCAGAGCCTTTTGAACAATGGCCTCGGTTTCGCTATCCAGATAGGCACTGGCCTCATCTAAAATAAGGATTGCGGGATTCCGCAGCATGGCCCGGGCAAAGGCCAGCAGCTGTTTCTGCCCCAGAGAGATATTTCCTCCCCCCTGGCCCATCTCGCTGTCATAACCCTTGGGGAAATTCTGAATCATTTCATGGATTCCCAAGACTTTGGAAACCTGCAAAACCTCTTCCATGGTAGCCTTAGGTTTTCCAAAACGGATATTGTCCAGCACAGAGCCGGAGAAGATCTGAGGTTCCTGCATCACTGCAGACATCTGAGACCGCAGGGATTGCTGGGCATAGTCTTTAATATCGATCCCGTCCAAAAGAATTTCACCTTGCTGACAGTCGTAAAAGCGGTTCACCAGATTAACCATGGTAGATTTCCCGGAACCGGTATGACCTACGATGGCACAAACCTGGCCGGGTTCCATCTGAAAACTCACTCCCTTTAAAACCGGTTCATCCTCATTGTAATGGAAATGAACATCCCGGAACTCCACCCGGCCCTGTAGAGTAAAATCCTCAATGGCCTTGGCAGAATCTGCCACCTGAGGACGCTGATTAAGAATGTCAAAGATTCGACGTCCCGACACCAAAGCCCGGCTTAATTGATTGAGCATGTTGCTTATTTTCTGCATGGGTTGAAAAAGCCTGGTGATATAACTCAAAAAGGCCACAATCACCCCGATGGTGATTTTATCATGATAGATCAGCAGCCCTCCCCCGATAATCACCAGTCCCTGGCTGCAAGTATTTAGGGTGGATACGGACTGCCAGAAGAATGCATGGAGTGGGTAGAATTTCCTGTTTTTTTCAAAGTATTCCTGATTCTGTTTCTGAAATCCTTTGATGTTTTTATCCTCCCGAGCAGAGGCCCGGCTCACCTGGATACCCGAGAGAGACTCGTTTAGATCGCTGTTTACTCCCGAAAGGCTCTTCTGTATTCCCTCGGCGGCCTGAACAATCTTTCCGCGGAGCTTAAATACAATTAAAATCAACAGAGGGATGGTGAATAAGAGAATCAGACTAAGCAGTCCATTCATCCAAATCATAGCACCAATCAATCCAAAAATCAGCAATACATCCACCAGCAGTGTGTCCAGTCCGGCCATTAGAAGTTCTTCCAACACCTGAATATCGCTGGTGATCCGGGTCATTAAACTACCGGCCTTATTTTTGTCAAAAAAGGGGATAGAAAGGCTCTGCATGTTATTAAACAAATCCCGCCTCAGGCCGTGTAAAATCCGATTGCCCACCTTCATCATCAATACACCCTGCAGACGGAAGCTGATGTACTGCAGCAGCCCGACGGCTAAAAGTATTGTGGAGATTTTTAATAAGAAAGCCTTGTCTCCCGGTATAATACCCCTATCGATTCCCATTTGAATTAAAACAGGTAGACCCACCATGGAGACAACATTGATCATCGCAAAAAAATACATCCATAAAATATGGATTTTATGGGGCTTCAAATATTTAACAAAGTCTTTAAAAAATCTTTTGGGTTTCATTGCTTCCATGGTTAACAAGTCCTTCCTGTGATGCTGTCTTCTCCAATGGAGCCGTAGAACATCTGAGTTTCATAGGCTGAGCGGTAGAGTGAACTCTTTTTTAATAATTTCTCATGGGAATCCATATGATGTATCTTTCCGTCATGAAGCAGGATGATTCTATCAGCCAGCCGTAGAGTGGATATACGCTGTGCGATGATCAAGGTGGTACGTCGAGCCATCAGATTTTGAAGCTCTTTCTGGATTTCCCTCTCTGTACCGCTGTCCAGGCTGGATGTGCAGTCGTCTAAAATCAGAAGACGAGGATCCTTCAGCAAGGCCCGAGCGATGGCAAGCCTTTGACGCTGCCCCCCCGATAATCCCATGCCGAATTCTCCTACCTTGCTTTGGTATCCCTCTGGAAGGCTAAGAATAAAATCGTGAATCTGAGCAGATTTTGCGGCCTGTTCTATTTCTTTCATACTGGCATTGGGTTTTCCGTAGGCGATGTTGTCCAGAATACTCATGGAAAATAAAAAACTCTCCTGAAGAACCATACCCATACGGGAACGCAGATATTCCAAATCCCAATCCTTCAAGGGCACATTATCCAGCAGAATTTCTCCGGAGGATGGCTCATAAAACCGCGGAATTAAAGAAATCAAGGAACTCTTCCCGGAACCTGTAAGCCCAAAAACAGCCACCCTTTCGCCCGGCTCAATGGAAAAGCTTACATCCTGCAATACTCCATTTGATTCGGGATAACTGAAATAAACATTTCTGAATTCCAGGGCTCCCTCAATGCTGCTGCGATGGTGCCCGGTGTTTTCCTGACGCTGGTCCTTTTTGGATAATATTTCCTGAATTCGTAAAGCAGCACCGCTGGCCAGACTCAATAAACTGGTATTAAAGGCCAATATAAAAAGAGGAAACCCCATGATAGCCAAATAGCTCATAAATCCTAAAAGGGTTCCCAGGGTCATAGCATCGGTTCCATTGATTATCTGAGACCCTCCATAAAAAAGAATAACCAGAGAACCAACACTGCTGGTTAAGATCAGCAGCGGATTCATCTTAGCCTGTAGATCGGCCACTTCCATACCAGCATCTCTTAGGGCGCTGTTTTCTTTATCGAAGTTTTTCATCTGCTCCTCTTCCATGGCCAGGGCCTTGACTATACGGATTCCCCGAAGGTTTTCCTGAATGAAGCTGGAAAGCGTACCTGTTTGACGGTATTTTTTTGCCACAGCCTTGCCCATTTTATTGCTGAAATAAACCACCATAAAAAAGACCAGGGGAATAAAGCAGTAAACCATCAGAGCCAAACGCCAGTTCTGCCATAACATAAATCCCAGTACCGTCAGAGAGATAAGAATGATTCTTAGGCGGTGTTCCACCCCAAAGGCAAAGAAGTTTCGAATCATCTGTACATCACTGGTCACCCGGGACATCAGATCTCCCGTACGGGCGGTATCGTAGAAGGGAGCCTGAAGATGCTGAAGCTTTTCAAAAAGAGCATTGCGAATATCCCTGACCACCGACTCGCCAACAAACCAGTATAAACGAATCATGAAATGGGCCATCAGTCCCCGCATCACCCCGGTGAACAGCATCAATCCGCCAAAGAAATAGAGCGAACTCAGCATGCTGGAGTCATCCTTTAGATAGGGAAAAACATTATCGGTGACATAACGGATTAACAGAGGCATCATATAGGCTATAACATCCACCAGAATCATAAAGACTATGGCCCCGACAAAGGCGGAACGGTAGTTTTTGACTATATGCTTAAAGGGTTTAATGATTCCGCGGACACCCCGGAACTTCTTTGCATTATTCAGAGGTCTCTCCCTTCCCTTCCAGGGCTTTCTTTTGTTTTATTATGAAACGGATCATCAAAAAGAGTCCCAGTGGCCAAAGGGGAGTAATCATCAGTATTACAAAAAGAATAGGACTCAGCGGGGGTTTTGCCGTTGTTTTAGAACCATTGAAGACTACCCCGCCGGACTGGGTTGAACCTGAGGAACCTTGAACCGTCGAGCTGCCCTGCACTGTAGAAGTCCCCGTTGAAACGCCCTGGCTTGTCCCTCCCTGAGGATTATTCATGGCATTACTGCTGTATTCCTGCAGCTTTTTAAGCTTCTCAAAAATCCCGATATTTTTATCCTGCATAACTGCTTGAATCTCTGGGGGGACTTCTCTACCGTTGGTCTTCCAGGAACTAGAGCTAGCATTTGTCTGGCCCATTGGATTAGCAGCCTGATCGGATGGTTGAGAACTGCTAAGATCGTGCACTCCCGGAGGAGGCTGTATAAACGAAGATGATCCGCCCATGGTAGAAGATGCAGTAGAACCTGAGGAGGATGTTCCTCCTATAACCATGGTTACGGTGTCTCCCTTCTGAGAGATTTCCAAACTTGGTATAAGGCAAAGGGACTTTAAAAGTTTCTGAACCCGACTGTAGGAAAGATGTACCGATTGAGAGAGCCGATCCACCGAGGACTCCCGGCTGTAGAGTAAAAAATCCACAATTAAAAGGCTCTGTTTTTCCTTTCTTCGAATTACCCTGCCCTGTATCTGACTGAGTACCGCTCCTGCCAGATAAAAAAGCATCATCTCATAACGAGCCCCAAGAATTTGAGGGGCCTGCCTAAGGAATGTCATAAAATCCTGATCACTGGAAAAGCCACGCAGCCAGGGCCAGGCTATGATGGCTGCTGGTATCAGCATTAAAAAGGATAGGACGATGAGGATATCATCCAATTTGTAGATGTTTCGGTTTTCCATTTATTACTCCCGAGAAATAAACTGTATCATAACTATTTTAATGGAAATATGCCAAAATCAAAGGAATTTATAGTAATTTTTTGATGTGTATCAGAATGATCTCATCAAAGTTAAAATAACGTCAACTTTTCATAGGCTTTCCCCCTCCCCCTATACACCTCCTAAAACAGATTGTATAATTCTCAACAGATCTGAATAAAAGCCTTGCCCCTTAGGCTTATTTTATATATTATATTTTTACTATATAACATTAAGGTTTAAAAGTTCAAACATTGAATTGAACAATTCAGATCTATTTATTGGCCGTTAAATTAAGGCAGGAGAGTATTATGGAACAAAGAGACATTCTAATCATCGGTGGTGGCGTTGCAGGTTTATCTGCTGCCCAATATGCAGCCAGGGCTAATTTAAATTGCCTGGTAATTGAAGAAATGGCCCCGGGCGGACAGGCTCTTCTTATCGATGATCTTGAGAATTACCCGGGTTATTCTGAAGCCATTAAGGGTTATAAGTTCTGTGATGACATGAAAGTCCAGGCAGAAAAATTCGGCGCCAATTTTGTTATGGCCAAGGTGAAAGATATAGAGAAGCAGGGAGAGGATTTCCTGGTGGAAACCAGCAAGGAAACCTATACAGCCAAGGTAGTGGTCATAGCCACCGGCGCCAAACACCGACACCTGCAGGTTCCCGGAGAAGAAGAATTTTCAGGCCGGGGTGTTTCTTACTGTGCCACCTGCGATGGCCCCTTCTTTAAGAATAAAAAGATCCTGGTAGTGGGCGGCGGTGATGCGGCCTGTGACGAAGCGGTTTATCTTTCCAAACTTACCGATAAGCTGGTGATGATTCACCGCAGAGACCGCTTCCGGGCACAACAATCCCTGGCAGAACGAGTGAAGAACCACGAAGGGATAGATGTGCGTCTCAGTCACGTGATTACCGAAATCAAGGGCGGAGAAGGTATAATGCCCAAGGTGAACAAAGTGGTCTTTAAAAAAACAGATACCGAAGAAACCTATGAAGAAGAGATGGATGCCGTATTTATCTTTGTAGGAACCATTCCTCAGACCCAGCTGGTACCGGATCTTGAAAAGGACGAAGCGGGATATATTGTAACCAATCAACGTATGGAAACTTCTCTACCAGGGATGTATGCCGTGGGCGACGTACGAAATACCCCCTTCAGACAGGTCGTTACCGCAGCCAGTGATGGTGCCACAGCGGCCCACTGTGCGGCCCAGTTTATCGATGAGCTTCAGGGCCAGGCCTACAATTAGGGGATGTGTTCCAGTTTAAAGGGGCAGAAATCTCCCCGCCCCGTTATTTCCAGATTTATGGCAGTTTCATTGCTGTTTCTACTCACCCTGCCCCTGGGGGCACAGCATTTCTCGAATAATATTCAGCCCGATGAGCTTGCCAGGCAATTGACCTCGGTGATGACCGATCAGCTGCTGCTGGGTCAGGTATTGATGTTCGGCTGGGATTCCAATCTTGTAGAAGATGAAACCCTGGACTGGATAGACCTGGGTCTGGGAAGTCTTAAGATCTTCGGATGGAATGGCCGGGATAATCAGGTTCTAGCTGAAACGGTGGGCAGTTATCAGCAACAAGCACTTCAGGGGCCCTACGGGATACCCCTGTTTATCGCCACAGACCAGGAAGGCGGCTGGGTGCGTCATGTTACCGGTAGGACCTCGGTTACTCCGGGAAATATGGCTATTGGGGCTTCAGGACGGGCCTATGATTCCTATACCTCCAGCAAACTGATCGCCCAGGAACTCAGGATTCTGGGTGTTAATATGAATTTCGCTCCCGATGTAGATTTATACGGCAATTGGGAAACCTCCATAGTCAGCTCCCGGGCCTTCTCTTCTGATCCCCATGAAACCGCATGGCTGGCCAATGCATGGTTTCATGGCCAGCAGGATTCAGGAATAATCGCCACAGCTAAACATTTTCCCGGTCACGGCTTTGGAGATAAGGATTCCCACGGCGGCCTGCCCGTAATCAACCGCGATCTGGAAACCCTGATGGCCGCCGATCTGGTCCCCTATGAGGTACTTATCCAGCAGGGGATTCATGCGATCATGGTGGGGCATCTGGCCTTCCCACTGATCACCGGAGAGCCCATTCCTGCTTCTAGATCCCATTTTTTTCTCACCGAATTACTGCGCCATGATATGGGATATAAGGGGCTGGTTATCACCGACGACATGATCATGCAAGGAGCACGCCAGGGTGATGAAAGCCTGCCGGAACTCTGTGAATTATCCCTTAAGGCCGGTGCCGATTTAATACTCATATCCCGGAGCAGCGACACCCATCGAAGAATTTGGAATTACCTGTTGATGAAGATGCAGGAAGATGGGGATTTCAAAAACCGGGTGAGAGAATCGGCCTATAGGGTAATTAGAATAAAGGCCATGGATCTTAAAGGGCCCAATGCGGTGCCTATTATTCCCGAACAGCAAGACTTTAGCCAACTGCTTCCCCATGGAGATATGAGAAATTTTAACCTGGACCTGGCCTATAGATCGGCCACCCAGCTCAGAGGAGAGGGATTTCAATTTTCCCGGGATGATAAAATCCTGGTGGTTTCGGAAGATAGGCGATTTGCCCAACATGGGGAGACCTATTTTAACAATGCAGACTTTCTTCTGGTGCCCGGAAATCCCCAACCGGGAGAACTGACAGCCTTCAGGCTGAATCTCAAATCGAAAATGCAAAACTATGACAGAATCATAATCTCCTACTCCGGTGGCCGAGAGGGGTTTTTGCTGGATGAATTGGAACCCTGGGCAGATAAAATCACCGTAGTACTTACAAGAAATCCCTATTGGATTTTCAATATTCCCTGGTGCCGCTCTGCTCTGGCCACCTATATGGACAGCGATGAAACCATTGAGGTGGCCATGGCTATTCTAGCGGGGAATCTACAACCCCAGGGAATCCTGCCACTTAAAAGGGGAGATCACTTCTAATGTGGAGCAAGGCCCGTCAATCCGATCTACCGGAACTGATTGAACTTCTCTGCCTTAGGGAGTGGGAAAACCTGCATTTCTCTTCGCGTATTCATAATAAGGGCCGGCCCAAACTCCCGGGTTTTCGCAGTTCTGTTTTTATTCACAGAGATAATAAAAACCGTCTGAAATCGGCCCTGCTCATCAAAGATAACTGTCAGCTCTTCCCTCTGTTTCCCCACGGGGATTTAAGCCGCCCATCCATGGAAGAACTTGGTCGGATAATACAAAGAGAAGCCCCTGAGATATTTTCTCTTATAGGAGAAGAAACCTCGGTAAAAATTCTGATCCCCTATCTTCCCAAAGCTCCAAAACATATTAAAAACTTTTTATTGATGGTACAAATGGCCAGTCCCGAACCCATGGGAAAGGGCCTGCTTAAAATAAAAAAGGCTAAACCGGGGGATCTGGAAATATTATTTCCCCTGGAAGAGAGTTACCAAAGGGAAGAAGTACTAAGGGATCCCCATAGCCTAAATACTAAATTTGCCAAGTCGGTGTTTCTACGCCAATTGAAGGAACAGCTGGTTATGATGGGTAAATATCAAGGGAAATGGGTTGCCAAGGCTGGAACCAATGCCCAGGGCTTCCACTTTTCTCAGCTGGGCGGTATATACACCCATAGGGATTATCGAGGACAGGGCTTGGCCTTGGAGCTGGTTCAGCGATTGGGACTTGAATTGCTGAACTCCGGCCGCAGACCCAGCCTCTTTGTTAACATTGAAAATACTTCTGCTCAACGGCTTTACCAAAAAGCCCAATACCAGGATCGCGGCGGATTTATTATCGCCTACTATAGTTGAAAAACCATCCATTGCAGGTTACAATCCTTATTAGAGTTAAGGAGCATCCCCCATGAAAAAAGACGGCATTTTAATGATTACCAGCGAAACTGTACCGCTGGCAAAATCCGGCGGATTAGCTGATATGGTAGGTGCTCTTTCTGTTGAATTGGAAGAACAGGGTCAGGATGTTAGAATTGTTATGCCCCGTTATTATTCCATTTCTCTGGAAGGATTGACCAATTTAGGAGCCCTTTGTGTTCCCATGGGGGTTGGGGAATTCTGGTGCCAGGTATTCGAAACAACTCTCCCAAACAGTCACGTTCCTGTATACCTGCTGGATCACCAAGGCCTTTACGGCCGCAAGGGTATATACGGCCCCATTCCCAGCGAGGCCTTTGAGGATAACGCTCTACGATACGCCTTTCTTTCCGTTGCAAGCTTTCAGCTCTGCCGGATGCTTCAGTGGATTCCCCAGGTAATGCACTGCCATGACTGGGTTTCCGGTCCGGTACCTCTATTGCTAAATGCTAAAGAACGATTCAGCGAATTCAGCGAGACCTCCAGTATCATGACCATCCATAATCTAGGATACCAGGGAATATTCCCCCTGGATCAGGCGGCATACCTTCCCTTGGATTTAGAAGTAATAAGTAAAAACTACGGTGTACATGACGGGAGCCTGAATTATCTAAAAATGGGAATAGAAAATGCTCAGATTGTTTCCACCGTTTCACCCACCTATGCCCAGGAGATTAAAGGGGCTGTTTTTGGCCATGGACTAGACGGATCTCTACGCTACCGCGAGGCCGATCTTTTTGGAGTGATCAACGGCATGGATTACCGGGAATGGAACCCTGAAAAGGACAAACTAATTGCCCCATATAATTTCAGTGTAAGAAGACTGCGAAATAAGGCCAAGCTGAAGAAACAGCTTCAAGAGGAATCCGGTTTAGAGGTTAATCCTGATATACCGTTAATAGGAATCATCAGCCGCCTGGTGGACCAAAAGGGATTTGGAGATCTTTGCGGTCCCACCTTTGGAAAGCTTTATAATATCTGCTGGGATATGGATGTACAGTTCATCATCGTAGGAACCGGCGAACCGTGGTGTGAAGAAGAGCTTCGAAAGCTGGATCACAGCCTGGAGAATTTAAAAGTTCACATTACCTATTCAGACCGCCTGGCCCATCAAGTGGAGGGGGCCAGCGACTTTTTTCTAATGCCCAGCAAATACGAACCCTGCGGATTGAATCAGTTATACTCTCTGCGTTACGGCACCCTTCCCATCGTACGGCGTACCGGTGGATTGGCCGATACTGTGGAAAATTATCAGGAAACCACAGGCGATGGAACGGGTTTCCTCTTTGACGACCTTACTCCTCAGGCAATCTACGATGTAGTAGGATGGGCGGTAAGCACCTACTTCGACCGTCCTCATCATATTAAAAAAATGCGAAAAGAGGCCATGAAACGCCGCTTTTCCTGGAAGGACTCCGCCCTGCGTTACCGAGAATTATACACCTGGGCCCAAGATAGAATTTAATTAATAAAGACGAATACTTGGAGTTGGTGAGATTCCAAGATAAGGCCCTAAGTGAAAATTATATAGAAGCATATTTTTTTCTTGACCTTCGGTGGAGAGGCAAACTAGAATAGGGAGAATAGGGAAGTTAAACCTCATTTTTCACCCTAGGGAGAAAAACCATGAAAAACGTATTATCTATCATTCTTGGGGGTGGAAAGGGCTCCAGACTACATCCTTTAACCAAAGACCGTTCTAAACCAGCTGTACCCTTCGGTGCGAAATATAGGCTTGTTGATATCCCCATCTCCAACTGTATCAATTCCGGCATGAGGAAAATTTATGTATTAACCCAATTTAATACTGCATCTCTGCATATCCATATTGGCACCACCTATAACTTCGATGCCTTTTCCAATGGTTTTGTAGAAATTCTTGCTGCGGAACAAACTCCCACAAGCAGCGACTGGTATATGGGTACCGCAGATGCTGTACGAAAGAATTTTTATCACTTCAGAACTCAAAAGCCCTCGCACTATGTCATTCTTTCTGGAGATCAGCTCTACCGGATGGATATTAAAAAATTCATGCAGGAGCATATAGATAGCGGCGCCGATATAACCATAGCCTCCACCGCTGTGGACCGTAAAACCTCCAATGAACTGGGTATCTTGAAGCTCGATAAAAAAGGCATTATTCAAACCTTCCTTGAAAAACCCGGTCCAGAAATGAACATAGACGAATATAAAATTCCTGAAAATATAATGAAAGATCAAAACATCGAAGAAGGAAAAAACTATCTGGGTTCCATGGGAATTTATATATTCAATGCCGACACCATGGAAAAAGCCCTGGAAAATGATCTGACTGACTTTGGTAAAGAAATCATTCCCGATTGTATAGAAAAACTTAAGGTAAGAGCACATATTAATCAGGGATACTGGGAGGATATCGGAACCATAAGCAGTTACTATGAAGCGAACTTAAACCTGGGAAACCCCATCCCCAAATTTAATCTTTATATTCCCCAACAAAAAATTTATACCCACCGAAGAGATCTTCCTGCTCCAAAAATTGGAGGATATGAGATTAGAGATTCTCTGATCGGCGATGGCAGTATGCTGATGAACGGTCGGGTAATTAATTCCATTGTAGGAATCCGAAGTGTCATGTATCCCAATATTTCCATGGAAGGGGTATATCTGATGGGAGCCGATTATTATGAAACAATGGAAGAACAGAATGAAAACCGTGAAAGGGGAATCCCCAATTTAGGATTGGGTGAGGACAGTCATATTCGCGGTGCCATACTGGATAAAAACGTAAGAATCGGCCGTGGCTGCCGCATAGGTGTTGACCAGAGAGACCGGCCCGATGGGGATTTTGGCACCCATCTGGTGGTTGACGGAATCATTGTGGTTCCCAAGAATACCATCATTCCAGACGGTACGATTATTTAATGCATAGAAGTTCCGATTTCTCTGTAGAGACTCAAAAACATGGAGGAAAAGTTCAGTATATCCTGCACTGGTCACCTTATTACCGCATGGATAAATTTGTGGTGAATAATCATATCCCCGCAGAAGCCGGAATATATCAGTTGTTTCAAAGAAAACTGAATCACCTTGAGGAACTGACCACCAACCGAGCCTTCTACGGAGGGTTGAGGGGCACCCTGCGTGAAATGCTGGACCCTCTTTCCCCCAGGGTCTATGCCCATAAAAAGACCCTGGAAAACACCCCATGTTTCTGCCGCTATATCATCTGCCACTCCAGAGAGATACAAGACGGCATCATGACCTATCTCGCGGGAGAAGGAATAGAATCCATTGAAATTTCTGAGAAGGATCACTCCGGATTGGTGCTGGCTGAGGTTGAATCACCCAAGATATCTCTTTATGATTGATTTCCTATGAAATATAAATGCCTTTTAATAGACCACGACGATACCTCAGTGGACAGCACACCCCATATACACTATCCGGCTCATAAAGCACAACTTCGACAATTGAACAGGGAACAGGAGATTCTAAGCCTGGAGGATTGGTTCAAGGTTAATTATCACCCAGGCATAAGGCCCTACCTAAGAGAACAACTTAGGCTGACCACCCAGGAAGAACAATGGTGCTACCAAATCTGGCGGGAACATACCCTGGCTACGGACCCTCCCTTCTTTCCGGGAATCCTGGAACTGCTCGAGCAATTTACCCGTATGGGAGGTACAGTCATAGTTATTTCCCATTCGGAGAGAGATATCATTGAGGGACATTATAAAAGACAGCAACAGCTTCCAGGATTTTCACCCAAGGAGATCTATGGTTGGACCGGTAAGCCGGAGCATACCAAACCTAATACCTGGCCCATTGATCAGGTGATAAACCGATTTGCCTTTAAAAAAGAAGAAATGCTGATGATGGATGATCTGAAGCCCGGTATCATTATGGCGCAAAAAGCTGGAATAGATTCCCTTGGTGCCGGCTGGAGCCATAGTATCCCGGAGATCCAAGAGGATCTTTCCCGAGAATCTACTGTTTTTTTTGATTCCATAGAAAAAGCTACAAAATGGATTTTATCCTAGGATCAACAATCCATTTCTCCGAAACCCTTTAGGCGGGTAATCCCATCTCTCGAATCACCAAATCCGCACCTCTCCTGAAGCTTTGTGAGGCAGGGCGAAAACGGAACCCCACGGTAACACCTAAGCCACTGTAGATGGTCTCATGGAGGAAATTACTGAATAACTTTACGTAGGCACCCCGGTTGACCTTCCTATTATCGTCTAAAAACAGCAGGGATTTTAACCCGAAGGTATTTACAATAGCAACCAACTGTTTTTCCACCAAGGGCCGCAGCATTTTAAGAAGTTCCAAATAACGCTTACGATAGAGATTATCGTTTCTAACAAGGTTCAATATCTGCCTATGACGATCCCTGACCCGCTGCCCCCGGGCATTCTGCCTTGTGGGTATAAATTCCTGTATAATGGCATTTACCGTATCCGATTGAAATAGCTTCAAAAGAGTAAAATTAAAAAGCAGCAGCGATGACATATTCCGAATTAGGGGCATTTTATGAACAATCTTACTGCAGGTCATAAGGAATTCCACCACACCCCGATCCACATAATGAAAGACCTCACTGACCTTTTGGGAGGAAAAAAGCCCCTGGGCCATCTCGAATTCCTTGGTTTTTTTATCCACGATCAACCAGGCCCTTACAAGTTCTTTTCTTAGAGGAATCTTGGTGACCTTATCCAAATAAGCCATTACTTCATCTTTTTGTTTCGCCGAGAAGAAATTACCCTTCTGCAATGAATTGCCCAATAAACCACAGAGATACTCTTCCAATTCTCCAAGGTATTTCTCTTTGTTGTTTATCTGGGGATGATTTTTTATATAATATCTGATGATACGGAAACTTCGAGTGTCCAGTTCTTTAGTCTGGGAAATCATGGGCAGAGTCAGCTCCAGCATAACCTTAAGGTTCTCCTGAATATTTCTTAAAATATTAAATTTCACAGATGGGTCGCTTTTTAACAAATCCAGGGTTGGATCCGAAGGAATAAAGGCTACATCCTTCAGATTTACTTCTTCCAGACGGTCTTCTTCAGGTACATTCCGGTTGTAATTCCCCAACAGATCCGCCGCTCGAAAATCAGTTTCAACCGCCTGGGCATATTTATTATGCCAAATAAGAAAACGCGTTTCACCGTGATGTTCCAGGGCCTTCTTAATAAAACCACCCGCGGAAACATGGGCGGTAGGTTCAGGATTGGTTACCAGCAGAATCAAATTCATCTTATCAAGGAAAATCAGATTTTCCTTTTCTTGAACTCCGGCGGGCATATCAAAGATTAGATAATCGTAGTATTTATCCAGTTGTTCTAAGAACTCATCGTACAGTCGATTCATTAAAGATAAAATAGATACACCACTGGTTTTTGCCTGAGGAAAAATGAGATCCATACGTGGAATAACGGGAATTCTGCAGTCTTTAAAACAGGTGATTCGATTTAGGGGCGGTAGATTAAGATCTCGGTCCTGAAGGTCTAAAAGAGTGACAACATCGGATAAAGGATCCACATCGATTAAACCAACCCGAAATCCCTTCAGAGCCAGATATATGGCAAAGTTGGTGCTGGTCATGGTTTTTCCCACACCGCCTTTACCCGAAGCTATGGCTATAGATTTTGCTTGAACAGATTTTAAAAGTTTTTCCATTCACCCCTCCCAAGGGAATAGATTTGCCTATTACTAAATGCAAAAGGCTTAGCCTATATCATCGGCAAAAAGAAATCATTACTTAGAAGTATACATTAAGGTAAGGGCAGATAATACCGGCAATGCAGATTGCCTTCATCATCAAAATAGACATGAATATCCCCCTGGGGTTCTTGGCCCTTCTTCGAAAAAACCCAGAGTTTAACGGCTTCACTTAATTCTGATTCACCAAGATCAAATTCTTTTAATGACATTACCTCTCGGCCTTCAACCATGGTTCCCCACTTATGAGCAAGCAGCGAAATGGGAATGAACACCACCGCCATTACCCCCAATAGAATATAAAGACGAGATCCTCGCAGAGGTTCATCGGCGGGGCTGAAAATCAATAAAATCAATGCCAAAGTTCCGAATGCTAAAATATAAATTAAAATGGTTCGGATACGGCGACTTCTCAAGATATTCATAATCCCCCCTGAAGATATATCCCTTAGGATTCTGTACAGGGTATCCCGATTGAACCTCGGGGTCAAGGGAAATATATCCCCCTTTCATTGCCCCTTTCATTGCATAGAATCAGGAGGCTGGCATATAATTGGTATAATAGGGACTGTCGCAAAAGTCCCCAAAAAACTCATAGGAGTAAAACGATGAAAGCTAAAACTTTTTTAATTTTTTTATTATTAACCAGCCTGTTAGGCTGTAAAAGCTTTACTCAGGAAGGCCGCAGCCTAAACCAGGCAAGAAGAGCCGGAAGAGGGGGGGATTATCCAGAGGCCGTAACCCTGGCAATACGGGCCATAAATATGGACGGCGAATTCTATGAAGCCATGTCATACCTTAGCGGCATTTTTAATGAAGGAACCCTTCATTACAGAGATCAAATTTTCAGCCAACAGGCCTCATGGAACTCCTTTGAGACCCTTCAGGGTGATGTATATCTTCCGGTGGATTTAATCTGTGACAGCTATATAAATCTAGATAAAATGCACAGAGCCGTAGAAGCGGCGGGATACCAGAGGATGTACGATAAGGACGAAGATTTAACCTACCTCTGTGAAGTGGATTATTTTGAGATTGAACTGGGAGAATGGAAGGAAAAGGCAACATCTACCCACTATGATGCAGTGGTTAAATTTCTTGGGGAAAATCATCCCATGTCTGCAAAGCTAGCCCATAAACATGCCCTCTACCTAAGAAGTCATTATGACTCTGCTTATTTAGATATTGCGGCCCTGGAAGAACAGGCCCTGGAAGAGGCTCAAATAACCCTTTCTGTGGGACTACGCCAGGATTTTGAAGCACCCTTTATTAACCGACAGAAAATATTAGACGGCATGATGAATACCCTGAGCAAAAACCCGGATATTATGACCTATGCCACCCTGCGCCCCTGGCAGAACATGGACAATATTTTTAGAAACAGCCTGCAAATTACCGATGAGGAAATAGCGCAGATTGCTGGAAATGAATCCATAGATTACCTGTTGCTGATGGATATTAAAAGTGGCAGAACAACCTTTGAAGTGACAAGCAGCCGCAAAGAAGAAAACATCCGTGATACCCTAGATACCACCATAACCGATGAAAAGGGATCCATTGAAAATATCATTTCAAATCTGTATATCACCCAGGTAACCCATGAGTTGAATGCTTCCGTTACGGGTTATGCCCGATTATTTGAATCTTCCAGTGCTAGGGATTATAAACGAGGAGATCTTCTTGTAAGTGAGCAGCAGGAATCTTTGGAATATGAAATTATCCAAGCCTCCCACATGAATGCCCTATTAACCGTTAGATCTGAAAGACAAAATGAATCCATCATGCAGCAAGCCAAGGAAAGCTTTAATAATCGAACTATCAACCATGGGGTAATACTAAATCTGAGTGCCCCCCTTGCTTATTTAGAACAGGGAGATGATCAGTCAGAAAAGTTTCTCAGTCTACAAGAGATTTATTCTACCTATTTCGGAACAGATGAAAAGAATTATCTGGAGTATAAAAACCAGGTAGAACAGTATATGGAGAATCCGTATAAAGAAGAGAACATTCTAGAAAATTTATGGACACAGTTATCGGTGCAGTGTTTTAATGACATGGTTCCTTTTCTAAATTGAACGTAGAAATTAAACAACGGTCTATGTTAAGCCGAAAATAATCTGGGAGGCTGGTTATGACGGCGGAACAATGGAATATTCAGGGAGTGGAGTTTTCTCATAAGGGTAAGCTTGATAAGGCCATCTTCGCCTTTTCCACATCTCTGGAGCTGCGTCCGGCCCAACCTTGGGTAATCTATAATCTTGGTTTGGTCTTTATGAAGAAAACAGATTATAAAGCAGCAGGGGAACTCTTTTCTCGGGCCATTGAACTGGAACCCAATCAGGCAGATTATTTTGTTGATTTGGGTTTAACTTGGTTTCAAAGAAAAAATTTTGACAAGGCAATGGACCTTTATTCCAAGGGGCTTGAACTGGATCCGCTGCATAGCCGCGGCTGGAATAATCAGGGTGTGATATACTTTCTAAGGGAAGACTACTCCCAGGCAGAACAATGTTTCCGTACTGCGGTAAATCTGGATCCCGATTATGCTGACGGATGGTTTAACCTAAGAGATTGTTATGAGGTTTTGGGAAGAAAAAAACAGCAGAAAGAAGCCCAACGAAGGTATATGGAGCTGCAGGAATGAAAGCCGAAGAAATTATTGTTGAGATTTATAGACAAAAACAGGAACATCAGCAAGAAGGGAATCTGCCCAGCAAGGTTATAATAAATATGGAACAATACCGTGAGATTCAGCGCTATCATGTGCGGTTAGGCAAATTGAAAGGTTCATTACCCGACTATATCACAGCGGATAGCCTTTTTGGTCTCGAAATCCTTATCGACAATCAAGAGCAAACTGTAGTATGCTAAGCAGAGTTTTCGTTCTCTCATCTACAAAGAGAAAAGATGATATAGGCTGAATCGGGAGGATATTAATATGATAGGATTTATTGGGACAGGAAATATGGCTTCGGCAATGATCGGCGGTATCATAAAAAGCGGTCTTTATCCTCCGTCTCAAATCATTGTGAGCGATGCATCTGAAAATGCATTAAATAGGCTGGCAGAAAATCATCCCGGTATTGTTAAAGCAAAAAATAATATTGAAACAACCCAAAGGGCAACAATGTTGATTCTCTCGGTTAAACCTCATATTTATGAACCGGTACTCAGGGAAATCCGTGAAGAAATATCTCAGGAGACTCTAATCATTACCATAGCAGCTGGAGTGACCATAAAAAAAGTAGAAGAGCTATTGCAACGTCCACTAAAAGTAATCAGGACCATGCCTAATACACCAGCTCTGGTTGGAATGGCAATGACGGCTCTATGTCCCAATAAAAAAGTAACAGAAGAAGAACTTCAGCAGGTAAAAGAACTTTTTTCTTCCTTCGGCAAGGCTGAATTGCTACCGGAAAGTCAAATCAATGCATTTACATCTCTTTGCGGTTCCAGCCCTGCCTGGATATTTATGGCCATTGAAGCCCTGGCCGATGGAGCTGTACTTCAGGGGATTCCCCGGGATAAGGCCTACCCCATGGTAGCTCAAGCAGTGGCTGGATCAGCCAAAATGGTTCTGGACAGCGGAGAACATCCCGCGGTATTGAAAGACCGGGTTTGTTCCCCCGGAGGAACCACCATCGAAGCGGTGGCCCAGCTTGAAAAGGACGGATTAAGAGCCAGCCTAATTGAAGCTGTAAGAGTCTGCACAGCCAAAGCAGACCGTCTTTCAGGAGACTAAAATGAAAACCCAAAAAGACGATATAGAACTGATCTGCAGTGTGGGAGAACTTTCCGATCTCTTTAATGAACCACGAGGAGTCTCTGCTTTTTTACAGAAGGTGGTGGATACCGTTTCAAAACACATGCATTCCGATGTCTGCTCCATCTATCTTTTCAACGAAAAGGACAGACAACTCACCCTGGAGGCCACTCGGGGACTAAACCCGGAACTGATTGGAAATCTTCAGCTTTCCCTGGATGAAGGATTAGTTGGAATTACTCTAAAGAGACTCCATTCAATCTTAGAACAGGACGGCAGAGAAAGCGACTTCTATAAAGCCATAGACAATAGTGGAGAAGAAACTTATAAAGCCTTTTTAGCCGTACCCATTCTACGGGGCCTTACCCGCATTGGGGTTTTAGCGGTTCAGCACCATAAAGTGGGTTATTTTGATAAAAAAGATTCCCGGGTACTCAAAGCCATAGCCTCTCAGTTAGCCACCACTCTGGAAAATGCAAGAATGCTGACGAACATGTCCAGAGAATCCACAAAACCTAAACAAAGTCAAACAGATGTACATATAGTATCGGGGACTGCGGTAGGTCAGGGAGTTGCCCGGGGCCGCTCCTTTACCCTGGAGAGCAATGCACCGGGTAAACAATATCTAAGGGCTAGCAGCGATAATTACTTGGAAACCCATGAAGATTTTAAAAACGCCCTTGCCCAGACAGAAAAACAGCTAAAGGAACTTCAGCAGCACTTGGATGAAGAACTATCCGATATGGCCTCCATGATATTCAGCGCCCATATACTGATGTTGAAGGATGAGTCCTTTTCCGGAGAAATGGAAAATTTGATTCAATTGGGGACAAAACCCCATACTTCTGTGCTCCAAGTGGTGAACCGTTTTGTGGACATCTTTTCTACTGCGGATAATTCACGTCTCCAGGAAAAGGTTCAGGATGTCAAAGACCTAGGCCACCGTCTTCTGCTGAATTTATCCCCTCAGGAAGACCAGAGTGGAGACTACTCCGGTCAAGTGGTAATAGCCCAGGAGCTGCTCCCATCGGAATTAATCAAACTCTCAGCTCAAAAAGTGGAGGGGCTTATACTTTTTGGTGGAGGTGCTTCAGCCCATATATCCATATTGGCCGCTTCCCTGGGAATTAATCTGATTTATACAGATGATGAAAGAGTACTGGATTTACCGGAAGATCTGGATATTATACTGGATGGAAATCAAGGGAATATCATCATTGAACCCGATGAAAAAACCAGCCTGCGTTTTGATGAACTGCTTCAGACTCAGGCAAAGATGGCCCAGCTTGAAGAGCAGGTAGATGAAGAAACCCGGACAGCCTGCGGCAGACGTATCGATTTGCTGGCCTCCATTAATCTACTCAGTGATATTAAATCTGCCAATAGGCTCAAGGCAGATGGAATTGGGCTTTATCGAAGCGAGTTCCCCTTTTTAATCCGTAATGATTTTCCCACCGAGGAAGAACAGTTCAGGGTTTATCATAATGTAACCCATGATATTAACAGGGGCTTTGTTACCCTTAGAACCCTGGATATTGGAGGAGATAAAATACTCTCTTATGTCCCCGAGGCCCAGGGAGATAATCCCTTCTTAGGACTGAGGGCTTTACGCTTTTTATTGAAGAATAAAAAGATCTTTGTAGGGCAGCTCAAGGCCATGCTCCGGGCGGGAGAAGATTGTGATCTCCGTATAATGTTTCCCCTGGTCTCCTCGCTAGATGATTTTCTGCAAGCCAAAACCATGGTAGAAAAAAGCATGGAATTCCTTGACCGTGACGGCTTAAGTTACAATGCCAAGCCCAAACTCGGGGTGATGATAGAGCTTCCTTCAGCGGTATTTATGGTGAATGAATTGGCCATGGAAGCAGACTTTATGTCCATTGGAACCAATGACCTGGTACAATATCTTCTCGGCGTGGACAGAACAAACAGCAGCGTAGCCTCGTTGTTTCAAGGTGAACATCCAGCAGTTTTAAAAGCTATTAATCAGGTAGTTCAGGCTTCCATAACTCATAACTGTCATCTTTCCATGTGTGGGAATTTAACAAAGGACAAACGTCTATTATATATTTTTGTGGGAATGGGTATAAAAAGTTTCAGCGTGGCGCCCCAGCGTATTCCAATGATGCAGGCATTCATTGGAGGAATCGATTTTAAAAAGGCTCAGCAGGATGCTGAAGAGGTATTAAAATTAACCACCACCGAGGATGTTATAACCTTTCTTGAACAACGGGTTCCATAACATAAAAACCGCTCATTACTGAGCGGTTTTTATGGTCTAGGTAATGGATCAGAAGATATACCGAGCACCCAAAGCAAAGGGCCAACTGAAAAGACTATCTTGACCTATATTAACCACCATACCTGCCTGGAAATAAAGGTTTAAGGGAAAATTAAAATCATATTCCAATCGTGTAATAGCCCCGACACTTGCATCCAAATCATTGCCGGTAAAGGCTACATAGGCTAAGGGGCCCACGTTTAAAGGAAGTTTTTGATCTTCCACTTCCAGATTTACCAGAGTAAAAAGCAAGCTTCCACCCAGGGCGAAACTGTTACGTTGCAAAAGGGAGCCTACAGTCACATTTACTTCCATAAGATCGGTTATATGATACCCTGCAGTCACACCGGATACAGGCCAGCCTAACTCCAACCCCGCTCGAAGCTTTCCCGGTTCTATATTATCTAAATTTACGGTATTTACTCCATTGGGCTCAGCACACAGGGGAATAAAAAATATAAAGCTTAAAATAATGATAAATGTAATTTTTTTCATCTTTCCTCCAGGTTATATAATAGTTTATTTATCTTGTTTTAACAATCATGGGCTGAAGAGATAAGTAATGAATATACCCATGGGCATGGGGTTATCAATAAATAAGATTAACCCATGTAGCGTAAATAGTCTGATCGGGTGATAATTCCCACTACTTTCCCTTGGTCCAGCACCGGGATATGCCCAACATTATGATTTAAAAAGATACGTTCTAGATCTCCCATGGTAGTTTTGAGTGTGCAATTATAGACTTTATGAATCATATATCCGGTAACCTTGGACTTCATCTGAGAAACTTTACGGGCTTTACTAATATCTCTGAGGGTAAGCAGTCCGGCCAGATTTCCCAGATCATCCACCACAGGAGCTCCGGTGTGGGAATGTATTTCTAAAAACATGGAGGCCTGAAGTACGGTCCAGTCTTTCTTTATACAGATAACATCCCGGGTCATCAGAGTTTCAACATTAACTGCAGGCTGCAATATCTTTTCTAAAGATTCGATAAAATCATCGTAAATTTGATTGCCAACAAATCTTTTTACAGTGGCAGACCCTGCTCTACTATGGCCTCCCCCTCCCCAGGGTTTCATCACTTTATGGACATCAATCTCATCCTTCTGACTACGGCCGATCAACAGAGTTCGGTTTTCCTTTTCGAAGCTGATGACTCCAAAAAGTGCATCGGTATTTTCCACTTCAAAAACCTTTTCTACTATGCCAGCTATTCCATTTACCAGTTGTGGTAATATTAGATAACAGAAGAGGATTGGGTGCCCATGAATACGACGGTAAACCGCGGAATTCAATAGCTGATGAAAAAGGTCAATCTGATAATCCTGTTTTAATACCTTTAGAAATTGGCCAACCAATTTAAGATTGGCCCCCTGTTCCAATAACCAGCCGGCGGCTTTGAAATCACTTTTATGGATATTGTCATGACTGAAGTTACCTGTATCGGCATAAATCCCCGTTAGAGCGATGGTAGCATCCTCATTATGTATGGAAATGCCCTTTCCCATGAGCATTTCTACCAGCATGGTTGTATTGGCACCATAGGAAGCTTCATGAACGTGTGCCCCGGGAATATCAGAGGTTTCCTTCAAATGATGATCGTAGACCTCCACATTGCCGCGCCAGGGTTTAATATATTCCATATATTCTTTAATCCGGTCATAGCTACGGGTATCGAAGACAATAATCTCATCAATCTTTTTGTTTTTCAGCTCTCGGGAAGGCATAAAATCGAGTCGCTTTTTATAGAGATTAACCATGTTTCTGGCCACTGGATGGATTAGCCGGGAACGCACCGGCTCATGTTCAGGAAAAAGATAACGTGCCATGACCAAGGAACCAAAACAATCCATATCCATATTGGCATGGCCGACAAGGATCTTCATGTTTTTTTTGCCTCATCCCAGAAGACATCCAGTTCCTCTAAACTGTAATCCTTCATGGGGCGCTGCTCTTCTTCCACCCTCTTTTCCACATGGCGAAATCGATTCTCGAATTTTTTAGTAGCCAACTGCAGGGCATCTTCGGCATCCATATCCAGCTTGCGGGAAAGATTCACCAGAGAGAATAGAATATCTCCAAACTCCTCTATAATCTTTTCTCGATCTGAACCCTGCTTCAACTCGAAGTCAAATTCCTCTATTTCTTCGCGAATTTTATCCCAGGGGCCCTGGCTGTCGGGCCAATCGAATCCGAGGCGGGCAGCCTTTTTTTGGATTTTGGAGGCCCGGTATAGAGCCGGGAAACTCAAGGGGACCTGATCCATCACTGAATCTGCTTTGTTCTGCCCCTGGTTTTCCTTTTTTTTAATCTCTTCCCAGTTCTGTAGTACCTCTTTGGTACCACTTACGGTTTCGTCACCAAAAACATGTGGATGACGTCGAACCATTTTTTCGTTGATACACTTTAATACCGTTTCAATGTCAAAGCTCTGGGTCTCCGAGCCGATCTGGGCATGAAGAACCACCTGAAGAATAACGTCTCCCAGTTCATCGGCCAGCTTTAGCGGGTCTCCCTGCTCGATGGCGTCAGCCACCTCGTAGGCTTCCTCAATTACATAGGGCTTGAGACTTCTGTGGGTCTGTTTGATATCCCAAGGGCACCCACCAGGTCCCCGAAGGGTTTTTATGATGTCTAATAATTTGTCAAATGATTCCATAATTGAAAGTGTAATAAATAAATTGTGCAATTGCTAGAAGGAAAAATTCGACTATACTTATAAAATATGGCAAATGGCGAAAAACAATTATCAGAAGAGGAATTCTCCCATAATAAAGACTGGAGAAAATTGCCTGAAAATATTAGACCCAATGAGAATCAAGGCACCATGGAAATGTCCGATCTGGTTTTTGAAAAAATCCGGGAGTTTTTCCACGAACGCACGGGAAACTGGTTAGGGGAAGAAAAACGTTACCTGGTACTCTACCGTTTATCCTCTCTGGTGGGAGACCAGCGGCTATATAAGAACTATGAAGCCATTCATCATCGTTTAGTAGAAGATCCCTATGGAGAAGATGCCCATCAAATTATTACCCGGCTTACCACTCACTACAGTTATTTTTTTAGAGAAAGCGAACATTTCCAATTCTTTCAGCATTATCTGTTAAGGAACAAGCATAAAAGTGAAGAGATACGTATTTGGAGCGGTGCTGCATCCACCGGAGAAGAAGCCTATAGTTTGGCCATCAGCTCTATACTATGCCTTCCCCAACATTATTCAAAGGTCAAAATTCTGGGAACGGACATCTCAAAGGAATCCATTGAAGCAGCCCGAAAGGGACTTTATAATCGGGGTGTGGTTGAACAGAGTCTGCCTCCTAATCTTTGCAGGGAATTTTTTGATTCCATCGGCGAAAAGTGCAGAATAAAAGATGCACCAAGGTCTCTTGTTCAATTCTCCAACCTGAACCTGCTGGCCCCCTATCCCTTTAAGAAAAAGTTTCAATTTATCTTTCTGCGTAATATTTTTTACTATTTAAACGCCCAGGGGAGAGAAGAGGTTCTGGATAATCTAGAGCCCTATTTAGAAAAGGGTGGATATTTGGTCCTGGGACGCATGGACACGGCTCCTTTAAATAAACGGTCATATAAGCCCGAAGGTGAAAATATCTTTCGAAAGGTATAAAAAGGGGCTTTCTCATTTCCCTTTATAGTCTGGATCGTCTTTTTACAAAGTCTACCACTGCCCCGGCCATCTGATCCAGAGGCAATTGCCTTTGAGCGGCCCCAAGATTCATAGCTGCCTGGGGCATTCCATAGACAATAGAGCTTGCTTCATCCTGGGCAATGGTCTCAGCCCCGCACCCTCTCAGCTGCAGCATTCCCTCAGCACCGTCACGTCCCATACCGGTGAGCAGCAGAGCCAAAACATTTTCTCCGGCACCCTTGGCCAGGCTTTGAAAAAGCACATCCACTGCTGG
>JAQICO010000145.1 GCA_027858495.1 Spirochaetaceae bacterium | reverse complement strand
ACTCTGTGGTTGGGCCGGCCGGGATAATTTTTTTGTGGATTATTCCTCCCAATGTCATCCCTCGGTATTATATGCCATTGATGACCTTCATCTGGAAACCCAGGTCTTAGAGGTGGATTCACAGGGTTGTGTCATTTTTCCAAAATTCTGGAAGGGGCCAAAAAAACCTCTACTGATATATTCCATTGTAAACCATGAAACCGGCGGAATTGAAAATCCAAAAAGATTACAGCAATGGGTCAGGCAATGGGGTGGGTGGATAATGGCAGATGCCATTCAGGCTTTCCCTCGCAGCCGGGAGGATCTTTGGTTGCCCTATTGTGATCTCTTTGTAATCAGCGGACATAAATTTCATGTTCCCAAGGGAATTGCTCTGCTATCGGGGCCTTTATTGAAAGAAATGGAAATGGAATCCCTGGAACATCAAATGTTGGGAACCCAGGATGTTGCTCTGCAGTATGTTTTTTCCAGAGGCGTGGAAAAACTTCTAGAGCAGAGAGAGAGTATTAACCAAAGTCTTCGGGTACAGGAAGAGGAAGCCATCTATTACTGGAATAAAATGGGGCTGAAATACACTCTATTAAGTCCAGTTGATAAAGTCCCGGGAGTAATAAATATTGCCTTAAATGATAAGGTGGATATGGAAGATCTTTTTTTATATCTCGCATCTCGGTATATTTCTATAAGCAGATTTTGTGCCTGTAAGGGAACCGTCAAGGGAGCCAGTGAGATTCTTTTGGCCCAGGGCATATCAGAGGAAGACGCAAGACAATCCCTACGGATATCCGGGGGGCGCTTCAATAAACGAGAGGACTGGTTAAACCTCGGAAGAGAGCTGGTAAATTATTTAAGGAAAAACCGTAAAATCCAATGATGTAAATTCCCGGAAATTACAGCTGCCCATCCTCTTTGAAACGGACCATGAGGCGGTAAGCCTTCTTTTTTAGACATACTGAAGATTAGCCCGGCCCCTGGGAAATCCGGTGAGTTTCATGTTTTCTTAGAACTGAAAACCGGCCGGTACCACCAGATTCGGGTGATGCTGGCAGAGCTGGGAATTCCCCTTAGTGATGACTTTTTATACGGTCAATAAATTAGTAAAAACATCAAGGAAGATTTTTATCTTGAATCCATCCTCTTGAAATTCCAGGACTTTGAAAAGGAAGAAGCCCACAGCGTCTTTTTAAAGGATGATCCTCTGAGAGAAGATATCTCCAGTGAGAGATGATGCAATATATAGATAAAACTGCCAATTTATCGGAGGATGGTTAAAGAAATACTGCCCACCATATCTGTGGCTTTTCGATCATCCTCAACCCCAAAGCCTTCATTCTCCTGATGATGAGTTATATAGCGTATTTCATTCTGAAGATCTCCCATGGCAGTCTGGGCTATGGTGTTTTCGGTATTTTCATTGGCCGTCCAGCCCAGGGGCTGCAGCTCGTAATGATTGCTGGAATAGAACATTTGGTATGTCTTTGGAGCTTCTTAAGGCTATGAATTGGATAGACCGTTATTATTCGAAATGATCTCTAAAGCTCTATCTACAAAAGTATCTCGTCTATCCAATATATCCTCGTAGCGGTAGTCAACTGGTATATCGACATAGTTTCTACCCTCTAAAAGATCATAGGTAGTATTTGAAAAAAGGAAAATATCTGGATAACTTAAAATAGCACGTGCGTTACCACCCCTCACTTCCATTGATTTAGGATTACTATAACCGGAAAAAGAAGAACAAGGAGGTTGACCAATGATGGTAGCATTGGGAATTTGACTGAAGACATATGCAAAAATATCCGCCGCACTACAAGATAAACTGTCTACAATCACTATTATTGGTTTATCATACTGTCCATCATTAATGAATGCGGGAGTATAGGGTATGTTATGGCCCAGCTTAAATGGTCCTAATACACCATTTTGTTTACGCTGAAGATAGGTAAAAGCATCCCGTGCAATAGCTCTATTATCAATTAACGGGGATAAGCTATCCGTTATAATATTAAAATATCCTCCAATATTTTGACGTAAATCAATTATTAATCCATCTGTTTCCAGTACAGAATTAACAGCTTGGTCAAACTCTCTATCAAAGTAGGTGCTAGGACGTGTCATTGTTTCTGACTGATTGTTCATTGAGGACAAAGAAATATAACCTACTTGGCCAATTCTTCCGGTTCGAAAGAAATTTGAAATTTCCTCATCAAGCACTAGGTCTTCATGCACGAAGGGCATTTCACGATATGCAACATTCATAGCAGGGTCATTTTTAATTATGGATATTAATTCAACATCTCCATTAACTCTCTTAACTGTAAAATTTTGAAATAGAGTCA
>JAQICO010000078.1 GCA_027858495.1 Spirochaetaceae bacterium | reverse complement strand
ATATTATTTAGAGGGTTGATTTTTGCATTGATAGGTTTGTTGGCTTTTTGGGCTTCCCGATTTAAGGTGGATTTTTCCTACGGTTTTCTCTCTTTAATATATTACAGTTTCATCTTTCGTGGCGGTGTAATGATTTTTGTCTGCTTAATCGGGTTTGTAATCCATCAATATATAAAACCTTCCAAGGTGGATAATTTCAGGGAATATCTTTTAATTTGGGCTATAATTTTTTGGGTATTGAATCTTTCTGAATTAATTAGTTTTCAAGGCGATGAAGGTATTGGCCCTTGGGCTCTTGCTCCACTGATGCGATTAGCCATGGTGATATATTTTTCTATCATTTTAAAAAGATCCTTTGAGGAAAATTCAATGAGGCGTATTTTCATTTTTCTTATAGCTCCAGCTATTTTGTTTATCTATCTGATAATCCAATCGTTAAAATACTATTCTCCTGGTTTGGTGGGTAATATTTTACCAATTTTATTTTTTATCCCTTCGATATACTTTGCGAATCAGGCAATCAAGGAGCACCTTTCCCATGGGAATAGGAAAGTTCATTAAAATATCGATTTTACTTTTATTCTTTGTTTCATGCAGAGGCAAGAGATTGATCATTATGGATCCTCAGATGGATGTCTTTTTTGATTCCCATCGTTCTGTCAGAATAAGAGCCTTTTTAAAAGGTAACCCCAGTAAAATTATCATGGAAGATAGCATCGATGAAATGTTAACAATCCTAGATGAAATTAGTGAAACGAAGAGCTATAAAAGAGTGATCATTTCTCCCTATTATTGGGAAAATCGAAGGGCTATTTACCTAAGGTTTCCCCAGGAAAGTTGTTATTGGATAATGGGGAATCCTGACGTTGAAAAAAACAGTCTAACGTCAAGCTGGGAAGAATTAAGCCCCCAGCAATGGGTCGAGATAATGGATTCTCTTGGAGGAAATGAAATAATACTTCTTTATGAAGGCGACCCTTTAAGTTTAAAACGAAAAAACGTTTTCATAGAGCAATTTGAAAATTCCGGACTAATAATTGAACCTGTTATTCTGGATAGTTCAACATGGCAGAACACCCTGGAAAATATTGAATTTCAACAATATAGCGATGTTTTGATGATAGCACCCGGTATTTCTGCAAATCTTTGGAATTTTCTTCAAAAATGGGAAATCCCCATTGGCGGAGAAATCCCTGGTAACATTAGAGCGGAGGATTTCTGGAGTTTTGCTCTCAGAGAACCCTGGCAGAAAATGCTTTATATTTCGCTTGTTTTAATTGAAGAAGACCTGCAGGAATCTTTACGACTTGCACCTGATCTGCAAACAAATTCCTAAAGTTATAATCCTCTTAGATATAAAAAAGAAAAAAGGTTTGACACTGTTTCCTCTGAGAAATATAATTCAAAGTGATATTGTCAATTCTTTACTTGACAGTTTAAGGAGACACAAATGAAACGAGGCTATCTGCGATTTCCGGCTGTTCTCGTATTGCTGTTTTTATTCTTCAATACCGCCTGGGCTGATGAAAGTGTTTTGCGGTTGGAGTCAGTTGTTATCGATACGTTTGATCAGCAAGGTTCAGCGACTTATAATGATGGAGAAGCAGTGATATGGAAGGTTGTTGGAAGTGAATTCGCCACAGAAGATTATCCAAAACAAACCTATGCAACTGGTACATGGCCAGTAGACCTTTTTGGTTCTTTACCCGAGGATAGTGAGTCCCTAGGTGTATTGGGTATAAGAACTCAATATAACCGACAGGCATATAACCAGATCGATATAATACCTGGTCGCGGAGAAGGAGATTCATGGGAAGCCCAGGGAGTCCCTCTTCCTGGCAGAGTTCAAACCATCGACTTTTGGGTATGGGGGTCAAATTACAATTACGGAATAGAAATCTATATTATGGACTATCGGGGATTTGAATATAAACTGGATCCCATCAGAGTTACCGACTCAGGAACAAAGGTTGTTAATAGTTTGAAATATACCGGTTGGAGAAACTTCTATGTAGATATTCCCAACTATATTAAACAAGCCGTTGAATACGATCCTAGTTTGGCTCAAATGAGAATAACAAGATTTGTTGTTTATACTCATCCTGAAGAAATTGTGACAGATAGTTTTCTTTATATCGATCATCTAAAAGTACTTTCTGATATCCATGAAAGCAAATTTGACGGATATGAATTATCCTCTCCCGAACGAATTTCTGAAATATGGGGAGAAGAGGAGTAAACCATGAATAAAAAAATACTTTTAGGCTTATTGATTTTGATAATCTCTACAGCTTTATTTGCACAAACTGAACCGGATCCAACGCAGACTGGTGTAACAACAGGTCAGCAGGAGCTTAAGGAAATTTCTATTTCCAAATTTGAGCATCCAGGATTTTGGTATCCTGTGTTTCCCCATGACGATGGAATTTGTTACTTAAGAGGATTTCCTGGAAATCCCCTGGATAAGGAACCCATTCAGGATGAAATCGATACTGGTATTATTGAGGTCGATCAGGACGGTGTAATTCTTAGTGGTGATAACTATGTTATTGGCGCAAAGGTTTACTTCTATCGTCGAGGTGTTATCAACTTTGCCATTAGGCCTGTAAGACCTATTCCTGTTCCCGGAATAACTAAAACCATCTCAGTATGGGTTGCTGGTAGAAATACAAACCATCGTTTAGAAGCTGTAGTGGCTGATCATTATGGAAACGAAGTACTGTTGAACATGGGTAAGCTTAATTTCCTTGGATGGAAAAAATTAACCGTTTCTGTTCCTCCGGCAGTTAAACAACGGGATTATCATTATCAAGATCGTTTGGGATTAACCTTTGAAGGTTTTAATATCAGCTGTGATATAGATGAAACCTATGGTACCTATTACATCTATTTCGATGATTTAAGAGTGGTAACAGACCTTTTCTCTGAAAGTAGCAGAGATCAGGATGATATGTTAGATAGCTGGTAGAAATATAAAGAGTCCATCCTGTTAAAGGATGGACTTTTAATTTGTCTATGAAAGAATTGCTTAAACACATTCCCCTTTTTGAAAATCTTGGAGAATCCGATTTAGAAATAATCTCAGAATATTGTCACTCCGAAAAATATGGCACTGGTGAGGTTCTTTTTTATGAGGGAGAAAAG
>JAQICO010000129.1 GCA_027858495.1 Spirochaetaceae bacterium | reverse complement strand
CGGCTTACCTGATATTGTACATCTACATTCATATCTTGCAGGGAAAGCGGCTCTTTGGCTCAAGCAAAAATATAATATGCCACTTGTATTTACCGAACACTCATCCAGTCTAATTCGAGAGACACTTTCAGAATTTAAATTATTTCAAATCAGGCATTTATATGAAAAATGCGACAAAATTTTAGCCGTGAGTAAGGGAATAAGTAAATACCTATCCGATAAATTTAATGTAAATTTTCAATATTTGCCTAATTTTATATCCATGAAAGGATTTGTTCCAGTCCAACGAAAAGATAAAATATACCGATATATAAATATCGCATGGATGAAGAAAAATAAGAATCAATCCATGCTAATTCATGCTTTTCATAAAACTTTCAAAGATATGGAGAATGTTGAATTGGTCCTCATAGGAGACGGTCCTGAAAGGAAAAACTTAGAACTTCAAATAAAAGAACTGAACCTGGAAGATCGAGTAATTTTAAAAGGTAATATTAATCGAGAGGATATACCCCATGAATTACAGCAGGCAGATGCCTTTGTTCTCAGCAGTCAAATTGAAACCTTTGGTGTGGTGCTCATCGAAGCAATGAGTTGCGGATTACCTGTGATAGCCACAAGATGCGGTGGACCGGAATCCATTATATCCAATGATACTTTGGGGATACTTTGCCGTATTAATATCGACTCACTTTCAAAGGCCTTACTTCATGTATATCATAGTGATTATGATCCACAACTAATCCGACAGCATGTGATGGATAATTTTTCAGAGAAAGCCGTCATATCTAAGCTAAGTACTATTTACCAGGAATTAATGGGAGAAAAACAAAGCGATGGAGCATAGAAAAAAAGTTATTATCGGTGGTTTCGCAGGTTCAGGTTCCAGTGCTGTTGTAGACCTTCTCAGTGAAGTAGAAGGCCATTATACCCTGGGGCGTGAATTTAGATTAACCAACGATCCCGACGGTATCATTGACTTGGAACATAGCCTGCTTGATTCCTGGTCGCCTTATAAATCAGATATGGCCCTTAAGCGATTTGATAGTTTTATTACAAGACTGGGAACAAAAAACAAATACCCCTATATAAATCAAAACTTCACAAAAACCTTCACTAAGGATTTTATCAGACTATCCAAGGAATATATTAATAATCTTAAGGCATTTTCATATTGCGGTATATGGGTGGGAATTAATAATCCTTATACTCGGTTTCTAAAGAAACTATATAAATATATTAAATTCCCCATAGAAAAGCGTCTTCCCCAGATACATATAGCCTACCCTGAAGAAGATTTTTTTTATATAACCAGAGACTATCTAGAATCGCTCATAAAAGCCAGCTCATAAAACGAACCAGCCGAAAACAGAGTTATTATCGATGATCCCTTTGCATCTCTTAATTCAGATAAAGTACTCAAGTATTTTTATTCATCAAAAATAATTATTATCCACAGAGATCCCAGAGACACCTATTTAAATGCCATAAAATATAAATACTCATTTATCCCTAGAAAAGTGGATGATTTTATTCTCTGGTATAAATTTATGCAGATACAAACCCGAAAAAATACCAACCAAAGGGAGACTCTGCGGTTAAATTTTGAAGATCTGGTTATGAACTACGACAATTCCAGGGATAGCATATTTAAATTTCTGGAGATTGATGCAATTCAACATAAATACCCAATGTCAAATTTTGATCCAAAAAAATCAAAGAAAAATGTTCAATTATGGAAAAGGCAAAACAACAATGATATTAAAGTGATTGAAGAGAATTTATCGGAATTCTGCATGTTTTGAAGAATAATTTTAATATTTAGTCCTTGGGAAATCCACCAGAGGAACTATAATACAAAGTAATGTCAGATAGTGATATTGTATCACTGAAAATAGATAAGTATTGAGGAGATAAAATGAAATTTGCACTGGTCGGTTGTGGAAGAATATCCAAAAAACATATAGATGCTATCAAAGAATTAAAGGATGCAGAATTAATTGCACTGTGCGATACCGATATAAACAAAGCGGAATCCCAAGCTCAATATGCTGGAAATATCCCCTTTTATAGTTCCTATGATGAAATGCTGAAAGCCCATGAGGATATAGAGATTGTTAACATTCTGACACCCAGCGGATATCATGCGGCCAATGTAATTGATATTGTCAAAAAATACAAAAAATATATAGTCGTAGAGAAACCTATGGCCCTCCGATTACAAGACGCCGATGAAATGATTCGAATATGCGATGAAAATGCCGTCCGTCTTTTTGTGGTTAAGCAAAATAGATACAATCTACCTGTACAGAAACTCCGACAGGCCGTTGAAAAACAGGAGTTCGGCCGAATGGTGATGGGTACGGTTCGTGTTCGATGGTGCCGTCCTCAGGCCTATTATGATCAGGATCCCTGGAGAGGAACATGGGAACTTGACGGCGGTGTTTTAACCAATCAGGCCTCTCACCATATAGATCTTTTAGAATGGATGCTGGGTGAACCTATGTCAGTAATGGCCAAAACATGTACATTTCTTGCAGATATAGAAACAGAAGACACCGGCGCTGCTATCATAAAATTCCGGAGCGGAGCTATAGGAATAGTAGAAGCCACTACAGCAACCCGCCCCAAGGACTTAGAAGGTTCTTTAACAGTGATGGGAGAAAAGGGAACCGTGGTAATCGGAGGATTTGCAGTAAATAAAATGGAGACATGGAATTTCATTGATGTCTCAGAAGAGGAGAATGCCCGGGTTTTGAAGGACTACGCGGAAACTCCACCTAACGTTTACGGCTTTGGCCACCAGCGTTATCTTGAACATGTGATTGATTGTATCAAGAATAATAAAAAAGCCCTGGTAGATGGTTTAGAAGGAAGAAAATCCATTGAACTTATAAATGCAATCTATGAATCAGCAGAAACGGGAAGAGAAGTCTTTCTACATTTTAATCCAAGATATTCCAAACTTGGATATAAAGAGGAAGACCGTCTATGATCGCAGAAACAGCGAAAATTTACGAGAATGTGAGCCTTGGAAAAAATGTAACCATTGAAGATTTTTGTATCATTGGTAAACCACCATCAGGAAAAAATAATGGCCAATTGCCTACCGTAATTGGAGACAATAGCCTTATCAGAAGTCATTCTGTTATTTATGCCGGAAATACAATTGGAGAAGCTTTCTCCACGGGCCATCATGTGACCATTAGAGAGAAAAATGAGATCGCCAGTAATGTGAGTATAGGAACAGGTAGCTGTATTGAGCATCATATAAAGATTAATAGAGATGTACGAATACACAGCCAGGTATTTATTCCCGAGTATACAAAGCTGGAGGAAAAAGCCTGGATAGGGCCCAATGTTGTAATTACCAATGCCAAATATCCCCGTGGTAAAAATGTAAAATCTCTTTTAAAAGGAGCAACCCTGGGGAAAGCTTGCAAAATAGGTGCAAATTCCACCCTACTGCCCGGTGTCTACATTGGTGAAAAGAGTCTTATTGGAGCAGGTTCCCTGGTAAGCAAAGATATTCCCTCAGGTGTTCTGGCCTTTGGAACTCCTGCGAAGGTGATCAAATCCATAGATAATATTGACGAATATACGGTTGAATTAACCTCTAGAGGAGAAAAGAGATGACGAAAATACCCCTTATGGACCTAACTTCCAACTTCCCTCAAATATACGATGAGATTGAAGAAAAACTTAAGTACTTGATAAAAAACACCCAGTTTATAGGAGGAGAGGAAGTAAAGTTATTTGAGAAGGAATATGCAGACTTCTGCAGTAGTAAATATGCCATAGGCTGCTCTAATGGTACCGATGCTCTGGTAATATCCTTAAAAACCCTTGGTATTGGCCCAGGAGATATTGTATTGGTTCCTGCGAATAGCTTTATTGCCACATCTGAAGCGGTGACCCAAGCAGGGGCAAGGGTAAATTTTATTGATGTGGAACCTGAAAGCAATAACATGGACCCACAAAAGATCAGAGAGTATCTTAAAAATAATAAAAATAAAAAACATGTAAAAGCTATTATACCTGTGCATCTCTATGGTCGAATGGCAAATATGGATGAGATCACTCAAATTGCGGAAGAGTATAACTTGAAGTTAATTGAGGATTCGGCACAAGCCCACGGTGCGCTTTATAAATCCCATCCTCCTGCACATTTTGGAGACTTCGCCACATACAGTTTTTACCCTGGAAAAAATCTCGGAGCCTTTGGAGATTCCGGAGCATTAATAACCAATAATGAAGAATTATACATAAAGGCAAAAAGCTATGTTGACCATGGAAGAATGGGTAAAAAATACGAACATGCCATGGAGGGAGCCAATATGCGTTTGGATACTCTACAGGCTGCTATTCTCCGTATAAAATTACGCTATCTCTCACAATGGACAGAGATGCGTATAAATAAGGTGGGTTATTACATGAAGGGACTATCATCTATAAATGATATAACCCTACCCAGCCAAAGAAGTGATCTACTGCAGAGCTGGCATTTATTTGTAATTCAGACGGCAAAAAGAGATGAACTGCAATTATATCTAAAGGATCGAGGGATATCGACGGGGATACATTATCCAATCCCCCTTCATTTGCAACCGGCCTATAAATACCTTTCTTACCAAAAGGGAGACTTTCCAATAACAGAACAATTATCACAAAGAATACTAAGCCTGCCGTTATGGCCCGAAATAACTGAATATCAAATTGATAGAATTTGTGAGGAAATTGGTAAATTCTTTTCGTAATAAGCAGAGTATTTTATTTTTCAGAAGCCTGTAAACGATGTGTTTAATATGGATTATGGGTTTCTGAGGATAAACTTATCCCTGGGACTGTACTTTTTTTATATAGGCAATTTTCTGTTCTTTAGGAGTTTTATTTGGCCTTCCTAAGTCGTCTCTGGAACCACATTGAACAAGTATTTCTACAAAGATAGGCCCCTTCTCTTTATTGATCATTGGGAGTTGAGAAATTAATTCCTCTCTACTTTCTATTTTATAGCTCTTTAAATATCTACAGTTACTTGCAATACCGCAAAGGTCTATTTCCCCTGCAATGGTAGGCTGCCCCCCTACACTTTCATGGGCTTGATTATTAAATACGACATGGAAAAAGTTCTCGTTTGAATAAACTCCATTTACGGCTGCATTCCCCAAATGCATAAGCATGGCTCCATCCCCGTCGAAACAAATAACCTTCTTCTGGGGCTGACTTAAATTAATTCCCAGGGCGATACTACTTGCATGACCCATAGAACCAACAGTCAGAAAATCAGAATCATGTGTTTTATCAGCCTGTTCTCTATATTCGTAAAGTTCTCTTGAAATTTTACCAGTTGTAGCGATAAAAAAAGCCTGATCTCCAAAGGATTCTGTAGTCAATGCGATGGCTTCTTCCCTGGATAAATTACTTTTACTATAGGGCTCTCTTGCCAATTTATAGGAGTCAAAACTGTCTTTTTTAACAAGTAATGCAAAGGGGTGACTATCTCTTTTGGTCTGTTCTACAGCATTGGAAAGGATTTTTTCAATATTCTGAGTAGCCGGACCAATTATGCTATAAGGGATTTGTAGAGTCTCCAATAATGCAGGGGTTATTTCCCCTTGCTTTAAATGCTGAGGCTCATCCTTTACACCGGGCTCTCCCCGCCAGCCGATCATCAGTATCATTGGGATGGCATATATCGATTTGTCACATAAGGAAACCAGGGGGTTTACGGCATTTCCAATACCGGAATTCTGCATATAAACCAAAGCAGGTTTAGAACTGCCCATAAAGTACCCTGAAGCTAAAGCTATAGCGCTGCCTTCGTTTGCTGTGATAATATGGTGCTGTTCATCAGTGTGATCCTTTATATAAGCACAAATATTTTTTAACAGAGAATCCGGGACACCGCAGAAAAAATCAATTTTATTTTCAATTAATTCATTATAAAAATCAACGCATCTAATCATAGACTAATTCCCTCCAGGTATTAAATGCAGGATTTCTTTAATAGGCATACAGAAATCATTCACCTCTAAACTTCGGTGATGTTTAAGAATGGTTTCTGCGGTTTTTTGCATTGCTGGATAGGCACTTCGAAGCAGGTGATTTGCATAGATAACCACATTGACTCCTAATTGAGATAATTCTTCTTCAGTTATATAATTATAAGTTGTTGGTACAACGATAAGTGGAACCCTTTGATCAAAACCAGCAAATTTTCTAGCAAATTCCTTTATTTCATCGGCAGTTGTACTTTTGCTGTGAATCATAATTCCATCTGCTCCGGCTTGAATATAAGCCTTTGCTCTGGTCAAAGCATCTTCCATTCCCATTTCTAAAATTAGGCTTTCTATTCTGGCAATTATCATAAAATCTTTTGTGGCTTGGGCTTGTTTGCCAAGGATTAATTTATTAGAGAATTCCTCAATAGTATCCTGAGTCTGTTTCACAGATGTACCGAAAAGTGAATTTTTTTTCAATCCCTTTTTATCTTCAATAATTACCGCGCTAACACCAAGTCTTTCGAGAGTTTTTACCAAATAAATAAAATGCTCTGGTCTTCCACCGGTATCCCCATCCAGTATAATGGGCTTTGTGGTTACTTCTAAAATATCGTTGATAGTATTTAATCTGGATGTGATATCAACAAGTTCAATATCTGGCTTGCCCTTTGCCGTTGAATCGGTCAAACTACTTATCCACATTCCATCAAATTCCCTCTGTACTGTGGCATCGGTCACTTTAGTTTTTTCAGCAATTAAACCTGTTAAACCATTATGAACTTCAAGTATTTTAACAATATCCTTTGCATTGATTAGCCGTCTTAACCGTGCTCTACGTAAATCGGGAGTATTTGTTTCCGTGGAAAATTCTTCATTTATATCCCGGGCACTAAAACCTGTTGAATAAGCCGGTTCAATCAGCTTTCCGCCCCACTCATTCAATGTATCAATAACTTTCAATCGTACGGATTGCTGGGGACCCATTTTCCAATCATCTCCATGAACGACAAAGGAAGGTTTTAAAGATCTTAAATTATCTGTATAGTCCAAGGTCTTTTGAGGAATTACCTTGGTTATTCCCTTTATATTTTCAATAATCTTTTTCCTCTGATCATACTCTAAAGAAGGTAGACGTTTATAACTGGAAATAGCTTCATCGGTAAGCAGGCCGACAACTACATCTCCTAATTCTCTGGCTTTTTCAATAATATTCAAATGACCAGGATGTATGAAATCAACACTTAATGCAATATATACAATTGACATAAATTCCTCTTTCTTATTTTAATAATTCATCATACACCGATATAATGGTTTTTGCACTAGTGTGCCATGAAAAATCCTTTACTCGGTTAAAGCCTTTCTGTATCAATAATTCTTTTATCTGGGGATTATTTTGTAAATACTCCATTTTATTCTGAAGCTCCTTAGAGTCTTTTTCATTATCTAATAAAAGTGCTGCATCCTCTACTATTTCTGGAATCGCAAAAACAGAAGAGGTTATAACAGGGGTTCCACAGGCCATTGCTTCCAAATTGGGCATACCGAAACCCTCATAAAATGAGGGAAATATAAATATTTCTGCACCATTATATAATTCAATGGACTTTTCCTCAGAGATAAATCCTAAAAGATGTATATTATCCTCTAAATTATTTTTTTTGATGAAATTTATTACTGTTTTATTATCCCATCCGCTCCCTGCAATAATTAAATCCTCTGGATTGGATTTATTTTTAATATATTGATTATATGTGTTTAGTAATAACCAGGGATTTTTTC
>JAQICO010000406.1 GCA_027858495.1 Spirochaetaceae bacterium | reverse complement strand
ACCCAATGAAGAGGAAAAAAACCAGCCGCTGGTAGATATTTTTCTAGAATTACAATAACTCAATTAGAAATAATCAGCTTTTTCCACAAGAAAGGTTTTTATTATCCCACCTTTATATGCTCACCTAAGACTTTACGGCACATATATTTCGTGCGCTAATGTTATATATGCGTAAAAACTATCAAAAAACCACACACAGCCCCTGGATTTTAGTTAGAATACTAATTATATTTATACCAAGGAGGTAAATTGTGAAAAAAGAAATAATCATAGATAATCCTACGTCAAGCAACGGATATGCCGTACATAGATTGATTTCCCAATGTCCACCGCTGGATGAAAACTCCATATATGCGAATCTTCTGCAGTGCACACACTTTTCAAGTACATCTGCCCTGGCCCACGTTGACGGACGAATTGTGGGATTTGTATCAGGTTATATTCTTCCTGGTAATCCTCAATGTATTTTTATTTGGCAAGTAGCCGTGGCTGAAGAAGCAAGAGGTAAAGGGTTAGCCAAAAACATGGTTTCATATATATTAAATAATGAATCTTGCAAGTCGGTTACCCATCTCCATACCACCATTACCAAGGAGAATCTGCCATCACGGGCATTATTTAGAAAAATCAGTATTGAATTAAATACTGAGATGAAGGAAACTCCCTTATTTAACAGGGAAATACATTTTTTAGATGAAAAGGACTCAGAATTTTTAATTGATATCGGCCCTTTTCAATCTCACCAAGCAGACCAAGGAGTCAAGAATTGAAGATATTTGAAGAAAACGAATCAGAAGTACAATCCTATGCACGATCCTTTCCCAGGTTATTCGACCGAGCCGAGGATGAATGGGTCTATGACCGGGAAGGAAATAAGTACCTGGATTTTCTCGCAGGAGCGGGAACCCTAAACTACGGACACAATAACAAGATCCTTAAAGAGGAATTGATAAAATACATCATGGAAGATGGTATAACCCATAGTCTTGACCTGCATACCCGGGCAAAGGAAGACTTTCTAAGAACTTTTAACGATGTAATTCTGCAACCAAGAGGTCTTAATTATGTGTGCCAATTCACCGGCCCAACGGGAACCAACGCCGTAGAAGCGGCCCTAAAACTAGCACGTAATGTAACGGGACGTCATAATATTATCAGTTTTACCAATGGTTTTCATGGAGTCACCTTAGGTGCCCTGGCAGCAACGGGAAATTCTCATCATCGTGGGGCCGCTGGAGTATCGCTTACCGAATGCAGCCGAATGCCCTACGATGGCTACCTGGGAGACCAAGTGGACACCACAGCCTACTTGGATAAGGTACTTTCCGATTCCAGCAGCGGCATTGATAAACCCGCCGCCGTTATTGTAGAAACAGTACAGGGTGAGGGTGGAATAAATGCCGCATCCTGTGAATGGCTGAGGAATCTGCAGGATGTCTGCAAGGCCCATGATGTATTATTGATTGTTGATGATATCCAAGCCGGTTGTGGAAGAACTGGAACCTATTTCAGTTTTGAAGAGGCTGGACTTAAACCGGATATTGTAACATTATCCAAATCCCTCAGCGGATATGGTTTACCCTTTGCCATGGTGCTTATCCGTCCAGAAATCGACCAGTGGAAACCCGGAGAACATAACGGTACCTTCCGTGGTAATAATCATGCCTTTGTAACCGCAAAAACAGCCATAGAAACTTACTGGAAAGATGATAAATTCAGCAAGCAGGTCAAGGACAATGGAGAATATATTCGTCAAAGGCTGGAAAATATTATAGATAAATACGGAGAGGGAAATTTCTCTGTAAGAGGCCGGGGAATGTTTCGTGGCATCAACTGTATCAACCAAGATTTAGCTAGTAAGATCACACGCAGAGCATTTAAAAACGGACTGATAATCGAGACCAGCGGTGCCGATGATCAGGTAGTTAAATTTCTCTGTCCATTGACCATCCAAAGAGAAAACCTAAAACAAGGTTTAGATATCGTTGAAGAGGCCATAAAATGGGTATGTAACAAGGAAGACGACATTCCTGAAGATAACGATTATTTTGATGATGTGCGTCTTGTGACCAATTAAATAATTCCTAAGAGGACCCGATGATAATAACAAGTATAAAGAAAGCAAAAAATGAAAATAAAGAAATCCATTCTCCCACGGGAGAATGGAAAAGTGTCCGGCTGTTGTTAAAGGGGGATAATATGGGGTTTTCCTTTCATATTACCACCATATTCAAGGACGCCGATTTTTACATGCATTACCAAAATCACCTTGAATCGGTGTATTGTATATCCGGCAGGGGAGAAATAACCGACCTTGCGAAGGATGAAGTACATAAAATTGAGCCTGGTACGGTTTATGCTTTAAATGAACACGATAGACATCGACTCCATGCCATTGAAGAAATGGAACTTGCCTGTGTATTCAACCCGCCCCTAAGCGGAAAGGAAGTACATAATAAAGAAGGCTCCTATGATGTCCAGTAAGATACACAGCGTCGAAAAAATCGGCGGTACCTCCATGTCAAACTTTGAGACAGTTAAAAAAAACATCATCCTTAAACCGCAAAATAAGGATGATATTTACAACCGGATCTTTGTTGTTTCCGCCTATGGGGGAATAACCGACGATTTGTTGGAACATAAAAAAACAGGACAGCCGGGTATTTACGGCCTTTTTGCCAACAGTGATAACCAACAGAGCTGGAAATCCGCCCTGGATGAACTAAAAGAAAAATTCTGCACTATCAACTCAACGCTCTTTAAAAAAAAGGATCAATTGACCGAAGCCAATGATTTTATCGTTAAACGATTGGATACCGCCGAACAATGTCTGGTAGAGCTTACCAAGCTCTGCAGCCATGGCCATTTTTCCCTAGGAGACCACCTATTCACCGTAAGAGAAATGCTAGCCAGCCTGGGTGAAGCCCATAGTGCCTGGAACATGGCTCGATTGCTGCAGGATGACCAAATCAACAGCATCTTTGTAGACCTTACCGGTTGGGATGACGATAAAACACACAGCCTGGACGAGAGAATAACCAAGGCCTTTGATAAAATTGACCTAAGTACAACCATGCCCATCACAACGGGTTATGCCCACAGTGACAGAGGGCTTATGGCTACCTTTAATCGAGGCTACAGCGAAATGACCTTTAGCAGGATCGCCGTGATGACCAACGCCGCCGAGGCGGTAATTCATAAGGAATTCCATCTCAGCAGCGCCGACCCTAAAATAGTTGGAGTAGATAAGGCAGTTCCCATCGGCTTTACCAACTACGATGTGGCAGACCACCTATCCAATCTAGGCATGGAAGCCATTCATCCTAAGGCGGCCAGCGGTTTAAGGAAAAGGAATATTCCTCTGAGGATTAAAAATACCTTTGAACCCGATCATCAGGGAACTCTGATCACAGTAAATTACTGTTCCCCTAAACCTATGGTGGAGATTATCGCAGGACGAAAGGATATCTACGCGCTGGAAATCTTCGATCAGGAGATGATAGGCAAGGTTAACCAATACGAACAAAAGGTTCTCTCTATACTTCATGACTTTAGAGTTTATCCTGTTTCAAAAAGTATCAATGCCAATACCATCACCCATTTTTTAAGCGGAAGCCTGAAGAATATGGATAAAATACGGGTGGCTATAAACAAAGAAATTCCCAATGCTGAAATCAATCAGCAGAAGGTAGGATTAGTTTCGATCATCGGTACGGATATGAAAAAACCGGGTATCCTTCTAAAAGCTCTAAATGCTCTTTTTGTAGAAGACATAAACATTCTTGGAGTTCAACAGAGCATGAGAGAAGTGGAAATCCAGTTAATTCTGAAGGAAGAAATGGTGGACAAGGCGATTAAGGCATTGCATGTCTCCCTAATAGAAGTATATGACCACGGTGACTCCATCAATGGCTAAGTCCCAAAAAGTTTAATATAAAAAACCGGCCTCAAATAGGCCGGTTTTTTTAAACAGTACTGATATAACAAAAGTCATGATTTAGTTCTGAGACAAGGCGATTTTTGAACCGGCAAAATGTACTACATGAGTAGCCCGTGCAGAAAATCAACGCTGTATCAGGGCTAAAGGGGACTTTTGCGACAGCCCATTTTTAAACAGTAATGACACAGCCAGATTATCTATTCCACCAATCCTAGGAGTATTTCATGCTCTCGCTCTCCTCTTTGAATACGGAAACTATGCTCCTCATTACCACTTTCATTTAACTGTTTGTAAAAATCGATTAAACTGGACACCGGTTTGTTATCCACCCGGGTGATCACATCACCTTGACGGAAACCAGCCATTTCGGCGGACGACCCCTTATACACCCCGGTAATGACCAAACCTTCTTGGGAGGAATCCAATTCTAAAACCCCGCGAATTTCATCGTCAAGTTCCGTTGGAATAATTCCCGGCCATAGATTCAGGTCTCCCTGAATCTCCTCTTCACTCTTCCGGTTCTCCAAAGTGACCCCAATGGTCATGTTTTGTCCGTAGCGAATAATTTGAAAGGAGCTCTCTTCCCCGGGGGGTAAAGAACCGACAATATGTACCAGGTCATCGCTACTTTCCACAGCATTATCATTTACCTGATAAATAAAATCCCCAGGAAGTATACCTGACTTATCGGCCGGAGAATCCACAAAGAGATTAACAGCCAAAGCTCCTTTCTCATTGGGAAGATCCAGTTGATCCACCTGGGAAGGGGACACATCGGCGATGGAGACTCCGAGCCATCCGTAGGAGATCTCCCCATCATCGATAAAATCGTCGATGGCTCGTTTCACTAAATTTACCGGGATTGCAAAACCAATCCCTACACTGCCTCCGTTTCCCGAGGCGATCCAGCTGTTGATCCCCACCAATTCCCCGTGTAGATTTACCAATGCACCGCCGGAGTTCCCCGGATTGATGGACGCATCGGTCTGTATATAATCGGTAAAGGTGGAAATATTACTGCCTTGCTGAACCTGGCGTCCCAGAGCACTGACAATCCCCTGAGTCACGGTGGATTCAAATCCCAATGGGTTTCCCACGGCAAAAATCATATCGCCTACAAAAAGATCATTTGAATTTCCCATGGTCAATAAAGGAATCTCTTCATCGCTCTGAAAGGAAACCAGAGCTAAATCGGTTCTGTCGTCTTTACCCACTAGCTGGGCATCAAATTCGCGACCGTCATAAAGGCGGATGCTTATTTCATCTGCATTACCCACCACATGGTTATTGGTAACGACATAATGGGTGTCGCCATCACTGCGCAGTAAAACACCCGAACCTAAACCTTGTCTTCTAAATTCTCTGGGTTCTTCTTGCTGAGATTTCCCTCCTGATGAAGGAGGACCAAAGGGCCATTGATCCCCAAAAAGATCCCTGGGGTTAAAACCGTTGGGAGAAACAGTCTGCTGCTGTATCTCCACCACATTTATTTCAACCACTCCCGGAAGTACCTGGGCAGCCACATTTCGATAAACATTTTGCAGAGCTTCTGTAATTAAAAGAGAATTCTGCAACTCCTGAGGATCTAAATCTAATGTTCTAGCCGGTTGTTCTGTTTCTGTAAGAACGGTCGATTGCTGATCCTGCGATAGCTCGGTTTTACCCGAACTATAAAGTGCGACTTGAAAGAGAATCGTTATCACTATTAACATCAGGGGAATTTTACGGTTTCGTATATTCATAATCTTACCTCTTTTAATAATAATAACAACTTTGGGTTTCAAAGGTTTCAAAATAGATTTTTTTTGTCAAACACATATTAAATAAAAGGTCTTCCCCTAATTTATGAGATAGCCCAATTAACCAATACTCAAAAGAAACCTATTTAGTATTAATTTTTATCTTTCTCGGTTTTTGCGATTCCTTGATATTCAAAGTCAACCGCAGAACCCCTTTTTCCATTAGGGCTTCAATTTTATTCCGGTCGATGATTTCATCAATGGTAAATTC
>JAQICO010000064.1 GCA_027858495.1 Spirochaetaceae bacterium | reverse complement strand
TATCAAGGATTTGACCACTACCTTGCCCCTTTTAAATCGCTATGCGAAAATATACCAACTGGTAGAGAAAGAATGGTTTGAAGAAGAATGGTTTTGGTATACCTTTTGTCCAATTATGTTTGATAGTGATCTCATGGCTGGTACTCCCGAAGAGGTGGATGGATTATTAGAATTGACAGGTCTTAGTCATCATTCAAAGATATTAGATCTATGTTGCGGTTTTGGTCGGCATTCCTTGGAGATGGCCAAAAGGGGTCTTCAAGTAGAAGGCATAGACATAACAGAAAGCTATATAAATCGTGCCCGGAAAAATGCAAAAAGACAAAACTTAGATTGCAGCTTTCGTTTAGGGGATGTACGAACTATGGAATATAAAGAAGAATTTGATGCCGTGGTATGTATGTGGAATTCCTTTGGCTATACCGAAGAGAGTGATGACGATGAGTTAATTTTATCCAAGATGAGACAAGCACTAAGGCCGGGAGGAATCTTGCTAATGGACACTCCTGGCAAAGAAGTGATCGCCTCTGGATTTGAAGCCAATACCTGGTTTGAGCGTGATGATCTTAAGATTCTCTTGGAATACTCTATTGAACTGAATTGGACTGTCCTTAAAAATCGTTGGCTATTTTTCAAAGACACGCAAATGAAGGAATTTCAATTTTCTCAACGTATATATTCCGCCTTAGAATTGGCACAAATGTTATATAAGCAGGGTTTTGATGATATTGATATTTGGGGGTCATGGCAGGGTGATCCCTACGATGACAAAGCACAAAGATTGATAGTTATCGGAAAGAAACTGAACGATTAGTTAATAACCGCCGATAATTTGAATGAAGATGTGGAATTTTAACTAAAAAAGATATTTTTTAATGCCCTAAAGGATATAATCCTTGCTTATATTTTTTTATATTGGTTAACATGTTTGGTTATGTTAAAATCAATCTTTCATAATGGATCTGTTTTTAACAGATATAATCCTATTTTTGAGGAGTTAGATTAGATGAAGCTTCGTGGGAAACTTATACTGCTGGAATCTGTGATCTCTCTAATATTTTTTCTTGCACTGGTAATGTCTGTTAATATGCTAACCCGGGGTCTTCAGTTTAATGATTTTCAAAACGAATCATTAAATCTGATGACACAAACTAGAAAGATACAACAAGATTGTGAAGGACTTATTTACCTCAGTAATATAACCTTGGAAGAAAGTGATAAGATTCTTAGTGATATAACCGATTTATCTCTGGTTTTGACACGGATGTATAGTCATAAGTCAATGCATTATTACCCAAGAATTTTCAATGAAAATCTATTAGCCCTAAGAAACGAATGGCAGTCCATTGAAGGAGAATTCAATGGAGTTCAAAGTAAAAAAGATTACGAGGACTATTTGTCAAATCTACCAGATGATATAAATGTACAAACTAACTTATTTCAATTTAGCCAAAAGCTTCAACAACAGAGTAGTGTAAATGAATGGGAAACCATGGTCATTGACTTAGAAGACAGGATTTCTAGTTTTATTGGAGATGTAATATGGCTAAACAGATCTGTATATAACTTTCAAGGAGAAGCTGCAAGTGCCATAGAAAAAGCCCGGTTTGTTCGATTAAAACGTATCATTATCTTTAATTTTTTTATGGTATTATTATCTGTTATTATTATTTTTACATATCGAAGCAAATTATTAAATATGATTCAATTTATCATTAAAGCTCTTGACGAAGTCGCCTCGGGAGATCTCTCGGCCCGTTTAAGAATCTACTCAAAAGATGAATTTGGAAAGCTTTCAAGAGACTTTAATACCGTAGTTGAAATACTATGGTCAAAACTGGAAACAGTACAAAATATTCTTGAAGATGTTGGAAAATCTATCAGCAATGAAATTAATCTAGAAAGGGTTGAAAAAGCCATTATTTATTTAGCAAAAAAGAATTCTTCTGCCGACGGCGTAGCGATGTACACAGTAAAAGTAGGTGATATATTAAAATTAAAACATGTAATTGGAGAATTTAGACCACCCTTCCAAGTCGGAGAAGATGACCTTCCCCAGGGAAATATAAAAACCAGTGAAAACCTTATTGATAGTTTTAAAGGAGCTCTCATACCGTTGGAAGGAAATAGCCTTGGTTTGACGGCTAAATCCGGGGATGCTCTCTTTTGGAAGGATGCTCAGAAACATACCTTAAATCCTAGAAATTCCGATCATCCATATTTTTTCAGCTCAATTATAAATTTGCCTTTGAGAGTAGGAAATCGTGTTCTTGGAGTACTATCACTGATTAAACATGGACAAAATGACAGTTTCTCCGATCTTGAATTTACCAATATGCTTTCCTTTGGAGAACTTGCGGCAATTTCCATTGACAATTTACTAAAATACCAAGAAATGCTTGAGGTCTATGAATTAAATAGAGAAATTGATATAGCAGCAGATATACAGAAAGACCTGTTACCTCAGCAAATACCCCATTTAAACGGGGTGGATTTATCCATGCTTTCCAGAACCTTAAGAGGAATAAATGGAGATTTCTACGATGCATATTTGTTAAATAATAACAAACTGTTGGTAGTAATCTGTGAAGTCGCAGGTAAGGGTGTTCCCGCGGCCCTGGTAATAATTATGCTTAAAACCATTTTGAAACTGGTTGCTAGTCCCGAAAAGGATGCAGGAAGAATTATTTCAGAACTCAATTTGAATATTACAGAAAAAATAAAGATAGAAAATATTGCCTCCATGTCACTTATGATTATTGACAATCAAAAAGATGTCATATCCTACGGCTCCGCGGGCCATGAGCCCCTATTGATCTACAATATCGAAAAAGATCAGATAGAGAAGGTTCAACCCAAGGGAATACCTGTTGGATTAGACAAAAATGCCATATACGAAAACAAAGAGATTCCCCTGGAAAAAGGTCAGGTCTATATTCAATTCACCGATGGAATTCCAGAGGCCAGAGATAGAAACGATAATGTTTACGGTTTCCAAGGGATTGAACGTGTGGTAAAGCAGCATTGTCAACTAAATACTGAAAAAATTAAAACGGAGATATTAGAAAATCTACACTATTTCCAAAGGGATACAAAACAATGGGATGACCAAACCCTATTTGTTATGAAAACCAAAGGAGGCACCGTTTGAAAATAGCCTATAAATTACCCTTGGTTCAACTATTTCTAACCTTACTATTCTTTTTAGCTCTTACTTTTATTATCATTTTTTTTGTACAAATCAGTGAGTTGTTAAGCATCAATGCAAATATTTCTCAGCTGCACCAAGAAAGTATATACCTAAATAAGGAACAGAATCTTTTACCCCTAAAACAGGTTAGTTACGTTAATCTATATCGTCAACTTGGTGATTCAATAAAAAATACTCAAGAATTATTTGATAAAACAGAAGTTGCATTAAGTACTTTTAGATTTGCCTCTGATGAGATACTTTATAATTATTCTTTGATTTATGTAAAATGGGAGAAGGTGGTCTATGTAAATTTTCAAAGTG
>JAQICO010000118.1 GCA_027858495.1 Spirochaetaceae bacterium | reverse complement strand
GAGTTTGACTATTAGCGACAAAACTTATTGATGCGGCATAACCGTCGGAGTCATCGTTATAAAGCAGGTATTCATCCTGTTGGGCGCCATCTTCATCGTAAAGGTAAAGTTCCGTATCTATGTCTTCATCTGTGAATATACGAATAAGTTGACCATCAAAGTCCTCGGTGATGTTCAGGGCAAAATAATCTCCTTCATCGTTATAGGAATAGTATCCACTTACACTTTCATCGGTATTCATGGGAAAGGCTGTTTGAAAACTATCGTTGGCCTCATCGGTAAAACTGCTTTCATCGGCCTGTTCAAGAACCAGTTGATAATCTCCGGCGTCATCATAGGCTCGTACCATAATCCACCAAATTTGTCCGCCTAAAGCTTCGAAGCTTACGCGGGAATTATAATCGTCTCCACCATCGTCGTCTTCGGCAAAAGAGCTGGCGCTGTTGTCCGGTCCATATACAGTCATAACAGTATCAGTACTTCCTGTGGTATGCACGGTGAGATAGGTGGTGTCAATATCGTTGGGAATGTTTAGTATATAATAATCAGCATCTTCCGCGCCATTGAAACTGGCACTAAGGGGTTCCATTGGGAAATTGATTCTTGTGGCCGATTGAATGGTATCATTGGGTTCTGAACGGTCCATAGTAATTCCGGGAGTAATGGTTACCTGGGGTATAAAAGCGCTGCCCCATCTTGCCTGTGCAGGGATGGTAAAATTTTGAATGGCCATAAGTCGGCTATTTTGATTATTTATTAGCCTAAGGGAAATGTATATTACTTGATCTTCGTTATAGACTTCACCAAAAATCCGATAGTCCATTTCCGCAAAACTTCCGTAATAATTATTGATTTCATATACTTCGAGATCTGGCACACTGTACAATAATTCCTTTAGTACGACACTCTGAAAAAATACCGAGGCCTGTAGAGGAATTCCAGAAGACGACAAATTATCCACCAGTAATTTTCCTTGGTTATCTCCCAAACTCTGGATGGCTCTAAAGGCAAATTCTTGATAAACCTCTTCGAGCAGCGATGGCTCTTCGATTCGATTATCCTGAGCAGCCATTGGCAGAATAATTAGTCCTAAACATAACAATACGAGAAACTTTTTCATGTTTTTCCCCTTTTACAACTTATTTAGATTGGAAAGATTTTTCCAAAGAATGAATACCTCAATGGTACTTCTTACATTATTTTAGCCCATGAAAGCAGAGAAATCCAGCTTGTTTTTTACTCTAGGTTTTTAATGTTGGTCTAAGGATAGGCCAATCTCTTTCAAGGGCTACTGTCCTTAGTAAAAAATCCGGATTCACTGTTATGGGACGTCCGATGAATTCCAAAGTGGAAAGATCGTGTATAGAATCGGAATAGAAAATACATTTTTCAAAGTTCCAGACAAGAGGTTCTATAAGTTTTTCTATACGACGGAGCTTCACTTCTCTAAAATTGGGTTCCCCGTCAAAACGACCGGTGGTTTTTCCATCTTTGAATTCAATTTCAGTGGCAATAAGAATATCCGCTTCTAGATATTCCGCTAGGGGTTGAATAATAAATGCGGGAGATGACGTAGCAAGTATAATTGGAATTTGCTGTTTGTGGTAATCTTCAATAATTCGTTTCATTTCCGGATAAATATCTTTTTTGATTTTCCGTTCGAAGCAATTTTCGGCTATATCATTGAGGGTTTTTTGGGGAAGACCCACCATCTCATCCATTACATCGCTGTAATTATGAGCATCCAATTTACCCCTTTTATATCTCCAGAAAATCCTTGGTATGGCCAGAAGAAAGGACAAAGGGATACGGTTTTTGCGGAGGAGCATAGGCAAATATTTTAGCCCTGTAGCATGTTTGGTAATGGTATGATCCACATCAAAGATGGCAGCTTCTATCAAGTTTCCTTCCGCATCTGCAAGTATTTAAAAGTTGAGTTCTATCAAGAACTAGCACATAATAACACAGCTTGGAATTTTACTCAATTAGATTCGGTGAGACTAAAATATCCCCTCCAGGAAGTGTAAAAAAGTGGGATCCCAACAAGGGCTGTTGTGCTAGTTCAACCTCCTGAAGTTGAACTTCCGACAGCAACTCTTCTACAGCCAGACAGGCCTTTTTACCCATATGATAAATCCTTATCCAATATTGACATTTCTTAATGGTTACAGTATTGGTTACCTTCCCTTCCATGGTAAAAAGAGCATTAAAACCCTGATCTTTATAATGCAATTCCCCCTGCCTATTTTTCCATAATTTGGAAGGAATTATTCTTCCGGTGGCTCGAACATAGCGCAGGGAAATCAAATAATTTTTTTCATTTTGTCGAAATTTTAAATAACCGGGTTTACCCGTTTTGGGTAAATCTATAACAAAGGTCAAACCAAGACCTGGACGATTTTCAAGGGTCAAGTTTCCCTGAAGCTCCTTTTCTATAAGCTGGGCTAATAGATCCATACCCATGCCTCTTCCTGCCTGTAGATTTGCCTCACCCTTTACACTTAGCCCCTTTAACAGCAGTAATTCCAATAGATCCATTTCAGCGGCCTTTTCTAATGTTAGAAAGTCAGAAGCTCGACGCCTTAGCTGTGATTCATCGACCCCTCGACCATCATCGCTGTATCGAAGCTGTAATTTGTCGGTCAATTCTAAAAATTCTAAGGTGATATTTCCCTTGGGACTTTTACCCTTGGCCTGTCTTTGCGCTGGGTTTTCCAAGCCATGGCTGATGGAATTTCGAACTAACTGTTGAATAATTCTGAAAATGGGATTTTTCCATTCACGGGGCAATAGAAGATCATCCCCCAATATTTCAAGGTCCAGGGGTTTATGTTGTCTCATGGCATAACCAAGTATGCGTTCTTTTAATTCCGGAATTAGGTAGCTTGGTTTAAACTGACTTATTTCAGCCATCCGGCGGCGCCCTTCTAGAAGAATTTTTCCAATTCTTCGCCCTTTCTTGGCCTCCAGCTTGATACCCTGTATTGCATTTATCAATTCTTCCCAGAGGGTACCCAGTTCTTCCAATTCATGACGCTGTAATTGTAAACTTCGCATGGGAGGCTCTAGGATTTCCGTAAAGAGACTCTCCGCTCCCAGAGAAATTCCCTGTATATCATCCATGAGTATTTGTTTCATCTGTATACGTTCCACTCGATCTACAGATATCCAGTGTTCTATATCTTGGGGAGATGCTTGAGTAGTGAGATATACAACAAAGGGATTAAATGCACCATCTTTATCATCCATTTTGGGTACGGTTCGTATTACATTAGCTTTAAGTTCTAGGTTATTTAGAATGAGAAAGGCTCTTGCCTTTTTCATCGGTTCATCACGGTCTATCAAACAGTCAAGACGGTAAAGTTGTTCCCCCCTTTGTCGTGCTTCCTTTAATAATTTCATTTCAATATTGCTTAATTGCCGTTGAATATGTGGAGGTTCTTCAATGGAATCTTCTCCGATGGATTTATCCTCTTCACCTTTCCAATCATGCTGATATAAAAGATCCACCAATTGTTGAACATTGGGTTTCATTGTTTCTAGATCTGTGGTTCCCTTGGTTAGATGCTCTTCCAATCCATGAGCCATAGATTCTAAAAGATTATACTGTAGAAATGATGCCCCGGACTTTAAGGAATGGACGGTTCTGAACAATTCTTCGATTCCCTGGGGATTTAAAATAAAGTCCTGCCAATTCTCCAACATTTGCTGAAGCTTTTCTCGGAATTCTCTGGCCTCCTGAATAAATTGTTCTTTATATTTCTCAGCTGTTTCCACGCTTATCTCCTAGATTATTCAATGAAATAATCAATTCCACCTCACCCAGGGGTATTTCTTCAATACGTGCAATCTCCTCAGGGGCCGCTCCCCCACGGAATTGTTGTAGAACCCTTTCTTTGGGACTTAGTTTTTTTGATGGTTCTGTGTGTTTTTCTTCTTGATGAATCTTTTTGCCTATTAGGTTATTTTCCTTGCGCCCCAATTCTCGATAGCGGTTTAAGGCTTGACTGTATTCCTCTTTTTGTTGACGAAGAAGTTGAATTTCCCGTTGAGCTTCATTGGAAATTCCCTTCAATTCTCCAATTTTATTTTCTAAAAGTTCTATATTACGCTCGGTGGTCAGATCTAATTCCATGATTAATTGATTAAGTTCCTGTCGGACCCGTTGAATCTGTCCATCATCGCGACTCAAGCTATCTAATCTTCTCTTCAAATAGTAAAAGAGCAAAAACCAAGCAATCGCAGAAAAAAGTAGAGGCCAAAGTAAGTTCATTCTATTATCCCAATAAATCTATATTCTGCCCCAAATTGGGGTCTTTTATCTTCTCCGAATCGGTAGAATCATCCTTTGACTGATCCTTCTTTTCTTGTGCTGTATCTCCACTTGAAGCATTACTCTGATTATCATCGACCTTACCGGTTTCTTGATCTTCTGTCAGGGAATTTACTGACTTGTCCTTTTGCAGTTCTTGATTTATAAGCTTTTGAGCTTCAAAACGTTGTTGTTCATTGGCCGCAGCTTTTACATGGCTTTGATGTTTGCCGACTTCATTGGAATGTGAAAAAAGAGTTTGTAAATCCAGGGGATTAAGGGACATAGTCTACCTCCTGTCAATATTCTCCGAAATGGCCTCATATTCACCTGCCCGTATGATCCCTCCCACCAGTGTATAGGTGGTGGGTTTATCGTGAGGCCGAGTAATTTTTTCTGAGATCTCTCTAATTTGCAAAATGACACCTGGATTGATCGTCTTAGCCACTGAAATCTTTCCGGTATTTTTAAGAGAGGCCAAATAATCTTCTCTTGTTTGTATATCCTCTTGGACTTTTTTAATTTTCTGTACCAGATCGTTATGTCTATCTCTTAGATCAAGAATAAGTTTTTCTTTTTCTGGACTTAATTTTTTACGACGGATTTTTTTCTGTTTTATTAAACCCTGAATATTTTTATCAACATCGTCAAGTTCGGATTCCATGGATTTTTTTTGATTCTCAAGATCTACCAATTCTTCTTTAGTTTTCGGATCATAACCGACTTCCAATATAGTTTCTGTTCCCCCGTTGGATCCTAAAATAACCGCATGAATTTCTTCGGCTGCTCTAATCTGCCCACCAACAATTTGTGCTCGTTTTCCCTGGCATAATACTTTCTTCTGTGAATCTATCTGACAATTGATAATACCATCACTTACAACCACCCATTCTCCAGCATCAATTTTTGCATTTTCCAAAAAGCTTGCCCATACTGAACGGCCTGCAGAAATATACCCGTAATCGGTGCTTTCTCCGCCGCCTTTAACTCCCTTCTTAACGATAATATCTCCACCTGCTGAAATATTAGCTTTACCAACGACTCCAAGGATTTCCACATTCCCCTGGGCAGTAACAGAAAAGCCGTCTTCCACACTACCCTTGACCAACACTGCTCCAAGGGCATTGACGTTTCCGGTTTTACCATCCACGTCTCCGGGAATAACCATTACGGTTTCCACAGTAATTTTTCCTCGGACAAGCATAACTTGGCCATTTTTAGAGGCCACCACCGTACGGCCGTTGTCGGTTATACTGACATTCTTACCTAGGCCAATCTCTACATCTTTACCATCCTTGGCAGGTAAATAACGTCCCTTGATTGTACGTCCATCCCTTCCTGCTTCGGGTGGAATCTTTTTTGCCAAAGGCTGTCCATCAACCACATTTTGTATAAGGTTCAGCTCTTTAAAATTCATCGATCCATCGGTTCGTTCTCTAATATTTACATGGGAGGAATCAACTTCAAAATTATATATAATTCTGGCATCGGCTCCATCTTTTGGCTCATCACCCTGGACAACTAAAATAGGCTCGCCATAAAAAGGGTGTTCTTCTATCGTTTTGAGATTTTCTTCGTTGAAACCGTAATTCATTCCGTTGTTTGCTAAAAAGGATTTAACATCTTCCACCGTTAAATCGGTTCCGCCGGGTCCGGGTTCTGACAAGGTTATACGAGCTTCCATTTCATCGGGGGTTTGTTGAATGGTCATCATGGTATCGCTCATTGGATTATGAATAAAATCGCCAATTTTAACATAAATCCCATCACCCTTCTGCAATACTTCCTTAATCAAGGCTTTTTTATAATCGGAAATAGCCTTTTCTTGTAATCTGTTATGTATTTGTTCTAGTTCGACGGGGGGACCACCATTCTGGGGAGGATAAACCTTGAGATATGCCCCGTCTGTAGCAAGTCTGACCACAAAATCACCGGGCTGAGGTGTCGCCTTTTCTTCTTCAAAGAAGTTGCTGTCCTCTTCATCTCCGATTTCCATAAATGTGCCGTCTTTTCGTTTTTTTCTCTGCATGGGATAGGCAATTATTACGCATTCTCTATCGTTTCCAAAGAAGGTTTTTTTGCCTTTATCTAGGACTTCAAATTCTATCAATGCCTTAACAATACCCAGCTCTATGGATGCTTGAACCAGGGCATCGTCTATGGTTTTACCTACTACTTGCACAGATTTCTGACGTTGGTCTTTTTCAACCAGATTCTTCATTTCTTCTCTGAAGCTGAGCAGGTCATACATGACTAGAATATCCCTTTCTTAATATTGGTCAATTTACCTCTTAGACGAACAATTGCCTTGGTATGCAGCTGCGAAACTCTAGACTCTGTCACTTCTAAGACTTTGCCTATTTCTTTTAAAGTTAGATCCTCATAATAATAAAGCACCAATACTTTTTTTTCTTTTTCTGGAAGCTCACTGATAGATTGAATGATAACCCTTTTTATTTCTTCACGTTCTGCGATGGAATCGGGCCGTAAACTATTGGGAGATTCAATGCTGTCTTGAATAGACAGATTATCATTGTCATCACCGTTATACCAAACATCGTTAAGGGATAACATTGAGGTTCCACTAATCTTGAGCAGAGTCTGATTGTAACTCTTACTGTCCATTTTTAATTCTTTGGCCACTTCTTTATCACTGGCAGCTCTACCTAGATTTGCCTCAAGCCGTTGAACCACATCGTCAATTTCTCTGGTTTTTTGACGTACCGATCTAGGAACCCAGTCAATTGAACGTAGTTCATCAAATATAGCGCCGCGAATCCTTGTCACTGCATAGGTTTTAAATTTAACATGTTTATCCGGGTCATATTTTTCTATGGCATCCATTAAGCCAAAGACACCAAAACCTACCAGATCATCAAAATCCACATTATGAGGCATGCCTACTGAGACCTTACCGGCAACATACTTCACCAAAGGAGCATACTGACGAATGATCGAATCACGAAGACTCTGATCTTTGGTTTCTTTATAGTCTTTCCATATGTCTGCCTCAGGTCGTCCATCGATCAAATTTTCTTCCATACAAAACCCCTAATCTTCATCTCTCTTTACTACAGTACGTATGGCCTTGGCCATTTCCTCCGGAGAGGAATTACTTTTAAAATAATCCTGAGCCTCTTCATCGGCACTTGGCCTTAAATGAATATGACTGGATGACGGACTTTCAGCATCCAAGGGTTCACTTTGAGAAATAGATTCCTCATGTTCTTCCCTTGGAGCAGCATCACTCCCATTATCAAATTCTCCGGCGAAAGATTCAATATCCGGTAAATCCTGAGGATTATTAAAATCCTCCTCTTTTTTCTGCCATGTTGGACTCATAGGAGTTTTTTGCTCCTGCTGAAATTCTTCGGTGGAATCTTCCTGTGACGCATTATCAGTCATTCCAGGATTAAAAGGCATGGCCCCGTCCTCCGATGAACTGTCATCCATCATAATATCAATTCCGCCTCCCACCATATCTTCCTGATCTTCGTTGGTTCGGTTATCCTGAAAAAGTTCGGGTAAAAACCTCTGAAGTAACATGGCGGCACCAAAGGCTAATACAGCAAAACTTCCAGCAGAAATTAAAGAGCGTAATACAATACGTAAAAAAGGAACACCGGAAATACCACCAGCGAGAATAGACAAAATAGCGGCCATTGCCGATAGAAGAACTAATGTTCTAATTTTTATACTATCCATGTTCCTTATACTCCACAAAGATACTGTATAAACAGTCCTGCTTATCCGATTACTAGAATAGGTTAAAACCGGGACTGGGTCAAGTTATACCTTCTTTTCAGTTAGGTATTAATGATGAACTTTTTATTCCAAACGCCCCATCAATCTCTTCATAAAACGATTGATACCACTTCCTTCTTTATAATCCACTCGTTCCAGGCGATTCACCATGGTTTGTACACATCCAGCGGCCTTACCACGGGGATCGGAAATAAGAAAAGGTTCCTGCTTCTTAACCGCCAGGGAAACTCCTGGATCATCGAAAACAAATCCTAAATAATCCACTTTAATATTCAAAAACTGAGCGGAAATATTGATCACCCTCTGGGCGACCTTCTTTGCCTCTAAAACACTGCTGGCCCGGTTGACCAAAAGTTTTATACTCATGTCCAAATCCTCAATCTCTGTTGAAATAATTTTTATTATACCATAGGCATCAGTAATAGCGGTAGGTTCCGGAGTGGTTACGATTATTGCCTCATCTGCGGCCTCTACAAAGGCAAGCACATTTTGACTTACACCGGCACTGGTATCAATAATAATAATATCCGCATGGGAGAGTTCAGACATCTGTTCAATAAAATCGTTTCTTTCAGCTTCGGATAGATTGGCGATACGGGAAAAACCTGAAGCACCGGCAACGATCTGTATTCCGTAATCTGTATCTAAGAGAATATCGCTGATACGTTTCTGCTTTTTAATAACATGATAGAGATTATATTTTGGAATAACACCCAGGATGACATTCACATTGGCCAAACCTAAATCCGCATCGAGAACCACGACCTTTTTACCCCGACGGGCATAGGCCAAAGCCATATTGATGGACATGTTGGTTTTACCCACGCCACCCTTCCCACTGGCTACAGCGATGATTCTGGTCTTTTTTTCACCAGGTTTTAACGGTTGATTGCCCAGTTTGTTTTTCATCATC
>JAQICO010000033.1 GCA_027858495.1 Spirochaetaceae bacterium | reverse complement strand
GAGGTATGCCGCAATCATTATTCGATTATTACCTTTCGTCCCAGTTGCGAAGTCCAGAGTGGAAGAAAAATCTATAGAAGAGCCGCCATAATTATTAAAGGTTGTCAAAGCGATATTTTCCTTCACCGTCAGGGCATCACTTTCTCCCAGCGCCATTAAGGTTTGTAATTCTGTAATAGGCTCCTCGGTATTGGTGAATCCCCAAACAAATATAATCCCATATATCTCACCATTGTCACCGGCATCTGAACCGGAGGATAAACCCATTCGATCCATGGTAATTTCATATTTACCGGTCAATGAGTTTGGATCAAAATCCGCTACAAAATTTGCCTGTCGGACGGTATATTCCGAATACAATAAAACTGAAGCGATGGAGTTATCCTTTACATATTTGAGGGTATAGGCCACAGGGGAACCTGGATTTTCTATGGAATATCCCTGATCCTCCGTCAAAAAGTTAATAAACTGATCATATCCTCCTATGCTTGTGGAATCATCGCTGCCAATAATGGTCACATTATAGCTGGCAGAATCTAAGATATCCTGATATTCCACATCAATCTGAACACCACCAGCGTGTCTGGCGTATTCGAAAGAAGCATCCAGTGCAGCGTGTATTTCCGTTTCTGAATAAGAACTTTTTATGGAAAGGTAGGCCAGCCGTCCGTAGGCCAATGATGCCACATATACCGGGGTTACCGAGCCCAGGGAGCTTAAATTAGGTGATGTAGAATAAAAGTTTTCAATGTCTATGGCATCTACATCGATGGTATAATAGACCTGCATGAATTTAATCAGAATCTCTGTTTCGCTATCATCGGTCCCATAGTCAAAATCTGCTTCAATATCAGCAGAAAAGGCTCCGCTATAACTATAATTGGCACCCACTGCCAACTGTAATTGTGTCTCGGAATGCACGGTGGTTTCTTCATATAGGATAGTTGATGCTAAAGATCCGGAACCTGCTTCTACCAATAGATTGTTTACCCCGTCGCGTACCTCGGCAAGACTATCGGGATTATCAATGGTGGCGCTAACTGCAGAGCCTCCCACAAGAGAGGTGGAGATATTTACGGGTTTCCTCACACCGCCTGTCAATTGTGTATACGCACCGGTTGGAATGGACTCTCCAATGAGTACTGAGCCCGGATAAATAACCGTGGTCTGTGGATTTAAAATGGCCATTTCATCAAAGGTTTGACCCACTTTATAACGGGTGGTGGTATAAGATTCAATATTAGGATCTGTTGTATCTGTCTCTGTTACAACTTCATCGGGTAAGGCTACGCCTCCGGTATCTTCTCCTTCCTCTAAGGATGAGAAGGCACTTTCTAGAGATGTGACCCATGAGGCGAAACTCTCTGTACCGGAATCAGAGGCCTCGGGCATGGAACAACCTATAAAACATAGTAACAGGCTAAACAGAAACAGAAGGATTTTCTTCATAATAACAGCTCCTTAGAATATGTGATGGCATTAAATCGTTAAAAAAAGTAACATTTAATATCCTCAGATTAACTATTTACCGTAAAAAAAAGTTTATTTCGCCCTGGTTTATAAATCAGTACCAAAAAAATGTGATAAAGTTGATTTATGATTTGTTTTGGCGACTTTATGATGATCAGTGGTGGCCTATTCAGTCTGGTTTTAATGGCTGGGACTTTGGCAGAAAGAAATAAAGGGAATATCAAATGGGTTATGGCTTTGATATATCTTTGTCATAGTTCTATCGTTATTAATAAAGGGTTGGCCTGTTCAGGTCTCGTTTTCCGTTTCCCCTGGCTTATGCATGTGGATCTTTTTACATTCTATCTAATCGGTCCAGCCATATATTTCTATTTAAAGATCTTTTCAGATAGTTGTTTTCAATTTAAATGGAAACACCTTTTGCACCTTCTTCCTGCAGTGGCTGTGGTATTACTTTATATTCCCTTTTTGATTTTACCCCCAGAAACAAAGGTTTTAATGTATCCCTATTATTTAAAATCCCCAGGGGGGATTCTTCACATGATCTATGCAGGCAGTTATCTGATTCCTAGTTTTCTAGTCTTTTTCTATGTTGCCATGGGACTTAAAGATTTTCCCTTACCCTCAATGATAAAGGGGATTAGTAAAGAACCAGCTCTCTGGATTCTCACTTTTTTGATTTTTGAAGTAGTGGTCTTTTCCGGCATGATGATTTTTGCCTATTTCTTTTGGAGTTGGGGTTTTTATAGAATCATAATGAACGGTCTGAATCAGATTGTGATTTGTTTTTTCATTATGAACCAAAGGTATCCTGAATTATATGAAAAATTGAAAGAAGAAGTACGTCAATATAAGGATCATATTCATCTAAAGGGCATGAATCTTTCACGTTTGGAATCAGAACTGAATTTGTTAATGGAAAAGAAGGAAATCTATACCGACTCAAACTTGACGTTAAAGACCCTGGGTAGTGAATTATCTCTCAATGAACATCAATTGTCTGAATATCTGAATAGAATACAGGGACAGAGTTTTAAAAGCTTTATCAACCATCACCGTATAGAAAAAGCCTGCCGGCTTCTTAAAGGTTCCTCTGATCAGAATATACTGGAAATTGCCTTTGATTCAGGATTCCGTTCCAAGTCAGCCTTTAATACATCCTTTCAAAAAACCATGGGAATTACTCCCAGTGAATACAGACGGTCTCCCGATGTATCCATGAAAAAAAAACTGAATTAAATTAGAAGAATGATTTTTTTGGGAAGTGGATAATTCTTTAAAAATTTCCCGGAGGATTTTCTTCCACTTGAGGAATCTCTATTTTCTTAAGTGGCGGCGCTGTAGTTTTTTCCGATTGATTAGCCTCGATTTTATCATTCAGGACGCTGTCATACAGAGTATTATGGCGGTTAATCTGGAAACCAATTACCGAGGCAAGCCCTGCCGAAAGGCTGTAATACAGGCCGAACATTTCAATGGTGATTATCCCCGAAACAATCAATGCTCCAACCAGTGGCCAGAGATAGAGGGGGATGGAACTGCCTTGGATCAACTGGATGATCCATTGGACTGTCCATATAAAATAATGCATAAATAGGCAACCAATGAGACCGGCGGACACAGAGATAAACAACCATTGCATCAGATATATGTAGGATCGTCCATCCCAGGTTTTTTAGGATTTTCCATGGTAATGATATTATTATCGGATATTTATCCCTATGATTCCATTGAAAATATTTCTTTCTATTTCCAAGCCTGTTACGGATAAAATCCCTTTTATTCAATTGGTCTTAGTAAGTTCGCCGCAGAAATATAACGAGAAGTTCTATATTGTTATTGGTCTTCTTAGTGATTATTTTCGAATTTCTTGAGATGGTGTTTGTTTTTGTTTATTCAGTTTTAATTTAATTCTATCAGTGCAATATTTTAATGCAAATATATATTTGTATGGATTGTATGAATATATTGTAGAGGAATTTAGGAAAAGTTTGATATGAAAATAATGAACTATGTATTTCTAGGTTCTATAAATTTATTGATGAAATAAGATGTTGAAGTTCATAACAGGTTTTTATGATAAAAATCTAGTTTGGAGAGGAAATAAACATTGACAATGTGATTCGGCGGTAGTAAAATCTCTTTGCAATGAGCCATGGGCATTTTGTTTAATGATGTGAGAGTCTTTAAATCCGTTTTGTTTTTTCCTCTTCATGGGGCTGCCTGAAATATGGTAGCCTCTTTTTTTGGGTATGTGTATCTTTAACCCTTTTTATGCCTTAAAAAAGTTCCCTCCTGATACTCTTTAAATGCGGTCATCAACTCTTCATGGGTATTCATAACAATTGGGCCATGCCTGATTAAGATACGTAATGCTAGTTTAATTGGCAAGTTAGTGGAGGCCTATGGAAAACTTGGAAGGTTTAATAAGGGTGGGAAGAAATTGACCCAACTATTGGATAGGTCAGAAAGGAATTTATTGTCCACCAAAGAAATCGTAGCGGATTTTCCATTGAAGGGCCTGGATCGCCTTGAGGGATTGAATCAGAGATTCTCTATCCTCCGGGGTCATTTTGTCGGGGTTGATATTATCGCTTACTTTTTTAATTTGGCTAATGGATTGTACCTGTACTTTAAAGCGTAAACTCCATAGATGATTGAAGGCTTTAAGCAGTTTTTCCTGGCTTTCATTTTTGATTCCCCCTTTTTTTTCAGTTAATGCCCGTAGCCATTCTTCGGTTGAGATGCAGGCAATACCATGCTGCATAGCCAATAACCGAAGAGCAACCTCCAGGGCCTTGAGACATTCTTTTAAGTCCAGACTTCGTTCTCCCTCGATTTTGACACAATGCAGTTGTCCCAGGCTGTTTAAGGGCAGGGTGTATTCCAGACAATGACGGGCATAACTGTTAAGAAAATCTTTATGGGTGGAAATATGTCTTTCAAGCTCCTGTTTTAACTGATCGACCACCTGGGCAATACCCCATGCAGCCTGCATATCTGCAAGTACACTAATCTGTTGAAACGCACGGTTATCGGGATTTTTTATCCAGTGTTTAATCTGTTTTTTCCATGTGCTGAGATCTTGATTCCATTGGGGATTCACCGCCATAATCCCCCCCGGGCAGTAGGCGAATCCAGCCTGGTTGAGGGTTTTACATACACTGCCGGCCAAATCGTCCAATTGAAGTTTTGATTTTGAATTCATAGAGTTATCCTTCCAAACCAGGGCATTATCCTGATCGGAATAAAAGGTGATTTCTCCGCGGGCACTGCTGCCAAGGCTGATAAAACAAAAATCCTCCTTGTTTATCTCAGATCCTTGGTGATAGAGCTCTATCAGGGTCTTCAAAAAATCCTTATAGATCACTGCAATATCTCGGCGGCTTTTATCAGGATTCTGCCAGAAATCTTCTCTGTTGTAGAGCTTTTGTGAAAGTCTATTGAGGCAGTAGATAGAGTGATTTACAGTTTTACTATTCAGCATTTCCTGATGGAGGGAGTCATTGGAATGGCTGTCGTCGGATTTGTTCTCAAGACCCCATTGCAGATTTTCCATAGGTCGGATACTTAATAAATAGCCGTTGGAATCTTTAAAAAATAATCGGCTTGCTTGAAATTCAAGAAACAGCATGGTTCCCGATGGACTTTTGAGCCTCAAGGTGAATTGACGGGGAAGATCTTTGTTTTCTGCTATGAGATTCAGAATATCCCTTCGCTGCTTCTGCTCCTGGTGAGTTTCTCCAGGATAGGGCTGAAGGATTTCTTCCAAGGGCTTTTGTTTCATCTCCGATGGGTCCATGTCCAAAAGACGCTGCAGCGCCAGATTGCTGTAAACCACTCTATCCTGGAGTATCATCATATGAGCCTCGTTGGATCGTTCTACCAGAGACCGATAACGCTCCTTGGCCTCCCGCAGACCTCGTTCCGCCCTTTGACGGCTGTCTTCTATGCGGCGGCTCTGCCAAATCACAAAACTCAGAATGAGCAATAGAAGCCACGTAAGGCCCAGGGATATCCAGGAAATTTTACCCTCGATTCTCTGCAGCTCTTCTTCAATATCATTGATATATATTCCCGTTCCCAGAATCCAATTCCATGAAGGAATGTCCATAACGTAGGATAGCTTGGATACGCTGGTATTTTCATCATCCATCCACTGCCATCGGTAACGCAGATATCCTCCGCCCTGGGACTTCACCAGGTTAACCGCTTCATTAAATAAAAATTTACCGCTTTTATCTTCCCTGTCCCTGTATTCACGTAGATCTCGGCCTATCAGCTCCGGGCGGTAGGGATGCATCAACATGGTGGGGTGGTAATCGATAATCCAAAAATAGTCCTTTCCCATAGGGCCGTATCGCATCTTCTGAAGTTCCCTAATGCTTTCATCCTGAGCCTGCTGTAAACTCAATTGGCCCTGCTGCTCTAAATCGATGTAATAATTTATTACACTGGCCGCTGTATGGGCCAATTCTTTGATCATCTCTTTCTTCTTATCCAATAGAACTATTTCGATGGTGGGCAGAATGATCCAAAAGATAAAGGCAATGAACAGTGCTGCAGTTGCCAGGGAAGGCAAAACTATTCGCCAGATAAATCCCCGGTCTTTGGGCGTTTTTATTTTCTTTCCATAATACTGGTCAAAGTACTGGGTTAGTTCTTCTGGGGTAAATATATTTTCTTCTATGGGGACGCTCGGCTCTGGACGGTTATGATACTTAGCTCTGAAATCGGGGTTATCAAAGTCCTGCCTTTGGGGAATGTAACCTTGGTAATCGTCCATTAAGTGGGTATCAAAGACCTTTTTTACCTGCTCTGCGCTATAGATGTTTTTAAATTCCTGCTGGGCTTGGGAAAGTGCTTCACGGCAATGACGGTGTTTCCTGTGGTCGTAGGGGTCATAGTTTTCAGTTTCATGGCCCTGTAGGAAGGCTTGAAAGCTATCTACATCAAAGTAGCCGTCGATCCATTTATGCAGATCTTCGGCTCTTAGCTTGTGGAGTTCCCAAGTATGGCGGGCATGTTCCTGTATATTCACTGTAACAGTTTAGAATATTTATCCAGTTCTGTAAAATTGAATAGGGAACAAATGCATTGAGTGGATATATTCTGTTAAAGATGATTAGGAAGGGGCCAGGATATATTTTATGCAGCTTCTTTTTTTCTTGTGGAATTCATTAAATTGCCATATCCTTAAAGTATGATAAAAAGTGATCGTAAAACCATTGGAGTCATCATCGATTGGCCAGGTACTGAGGATAAATACCAGCGTAAAATATTGATGGGTATCCAGGCCTTTGCAGAAGAACGGGATCTCAATTTAATTATATTATCCATGGGCCGTATCAATTCTCCCTTTCATTGGGAACGTGAAAAAAACCGTCTATTGGATTTTTTAAACCCTGTAGTTTTTGATGGTCTCATTAGCTTTTCCGCCGCCATTACCAATTTTTGCGATGTCTCTATATTGGCAAAAAAACTCTTCCCCTGTAAGGATCTGCCCATGGTTTCAATAGGACAAAGGCTTTCTGATTCTCCTACGGTTTTAATGGATAACTCTAATAAATTGAAAACCTTGGTGGAGCATTTAATCCAGCATCATGGATATAAAAAACTAGCCTTTGTAGGGGGCCCCATTTATAATCCAGACGCCAAAGAACGTTGGGACACGGTGAAAAAAACCACCCAGGAGTTGGGGGTTCCCATCGGTCAAGATTATTATTTTGAAGGTTCCTTTTTATTGCACTCGGGCATAGATGCAGTTAAATACTTTTTAGATGAAAAAAAAGTGGTTCCTGACGCTATCATTTTTGCCAACGATGAAATGGCCATAGGGGCATGGCAGGAGTTGTGGAAAAGGAAAATTGCTGTACCAGAAGATATTGTCCTTACCGGTTTTGATAATCACCAGGTAAGTCAGTCCCTTGGATTAACCACCATCTCTCAACCCTTTTTTCAACAGGGTTATACTGCAGCTGAAGGTTTGTTGCATCTCATAGAAAAGGGCAAATTAAAGTGGGATAATAATGTCATAAAATTGGATACCCAAATGGAACTTAAGGATTCCTGCGGCTGCACCCCCTGGGATGGAGAGTTTCAAGAAAAAGAAGAACCTCAAAATCATGACGGAGCCAAGGTAGATCAATTAATAACCCTGTTAGAAAAGGCTGTAAAAAATCATAAAGAGAAGGAGCTTCGAATATATTGGAGTCAATTTCTTTTTCAAGCAATAGAAAAGGCTATGACCCAATCGGAGCTTGAAAAAATCCTTTTTAAAATCCAATTACCCTTGAATCAATTAGATTTATCATCAGCGGAAAGAAAGAGATTAAATAGTATCTATTCAGCCATGAAGCACATGCTTTTCAGCAGGTATTCTCAAGCGGAATTGATCACCTCCAGGGAAAATGAAAAAATAAATTTTGATACTTTATTTGCTTTGGATCATTTTGAACAGTATAGTGTGGCCAACTCCTCTGAGGAAATAGATATTAAGGAGTTGGAAAAGCTTCTGGTACTATTGGGAGTTGAGAATTGCTATATTTCTCATTTTGTACATGACAGTAATCCCCAAGGTAGATCTCGGCTATTATTAGCCTATCATAAGGGTAGAGCCCTAAAAATTCCCCGGGATAAGGAATTCTTTAAAAGTTCCTATTTCATGAATCCCAATTTTTATCCCCAAGAGGCCTTTCAGTTGGTTGTAAACCCCATTTTTAAAGGGGAAGAGTACTATGGATTTATTATTTTTGATTCAATCTCTGTAAGTTTTCAGTCTCAGGATATGATCAATAGAAGTTTAAACAATGTATTCCATGGGATTCATACCAATCGAAACCTCATACTTAGCAATATGAAATTGGAAAAGGCTATGAATGCCTTGGAGACCCTTTCTATAAGCGATGAACTTACTGGTCTATATAATAGAAGGGGTTTTATGACTCTGTCAGATCAGCTATTAAAGGTTTGTAAAAGAGAAAAAGATCCCGCATTAATATTATATGGAGATATGAATGGATTAAAATTTATCAATGATAACTTTGGTCATAGTGAAGGGGATTTTGCCATAAAAACCACAGCAAATATATTAAGGGAAACCTTCAGAGAAGCCGACGTTCTTTCTCGTTTAGGAGGCGATGAATTTACCGTGTTTTTAGCAAATGCCCATGAAGATCAGATGCCCATATTAATGCAGCGGCTTGATGAAATAACCGCCCTTGTGAATAAAGAATTAAAAAAGGAATATAGGATTTCTATAAGTATAGGTTTTTGCCAATACTCCGAAGAAAAGGCAAACTCCATAAAAAAAATGATGGAAGAGGCAGATGAGCAAATGTATCAAATGAAGATAAAGAATAAACATCGTGGAAAATAAACTAAATTCCTATTTTAACAGTAAAAAATAGAACAGGAGAGCTCACCATGAATCAAGAATCCTATTGCCTGGTACTCAGCGGGGGCGGCGCTAAGGGCGTCTACCATATCGGTGTCTGGAGGGCTCTTCAGGAACTTGATATTAAGGTAGATGCCTTTGTGGGTAATTCTATCGGTGCAATCGTTGCAGGTTTTTTGGCTCAGGGCCAATATGAAGAGCTGGAAAATCTGGGTAAAAATATTGGTTTGGATTTCCTTTTGAATATTCCTGAAAGCATGATGGATCAAGGGGAACTGAAAATAACCAAGGGCGGCTTCGGTGATTTTGAACGGCTCATAAAAAATGGTTTTTCTACTAAGGGCGGTTTAGATACCACCCCTTTACGTGAATTGTTGGAAGAAAATTTAGATGAACAGCAAATTCGAAAGAACGGTAAAGATTTTGGTGTGGTTACCTATAGTATTTCCGATATGAAATCCAGAGAAGTCTATGTGGAGCAGATGGAAAAGGGTGAACTGCTCAGCTATATCTTGGCAAGCTCCGCCTTTCCCGGCTTTGAGACTCCCGAAATCGCTGGGAAAAAATATATCGATGGGGGAGTATATGATAATATCCCCTATGCCATGGCTCGACAACGGGGATATAAAAGAATCATTGTAGTGGATATTTCGGGCATTGGAATGACCCGTAAGCTGCGGATTCAAGGCGGAACAACGGTTTATATCAAAAACTCCCAGAATATGGGAGGAGTGCTGGATTTTAACCGGGAATTTATTCAGAAATATACTGAACTTGGCTATTTAGATACCCTTAGGATATTTGGAAAGCTTGAGGGATATAAATATTTTTTTAATCCTGATAACGCTCTGGAAGAGCCCCTTCAACAGATGATGTTGTCTTCTGATAAACAGAAGGCTCTAATAGATCTGGCTCAAAACATGTTGGGCCGTCGTCAGGAGGATTTTATCACAGCGCTTAGAAATCTTATGCCCGAAGATGGCAAATATGATAAAAAATGGCATGCTGCCTTTTATGATTCTGCTGCCGAAATTTTAGGTTTGGAATCCATAAAACAATGGAATTATACTAATCTATTTTTCGCGATGAAAGAGCAGAAGACCTTTATCCAAGAGGATGTAGCATCATTAAAAGATATTAAACTTCTAGAATTAGAGGCGAGAATACGTAAAGAGTTCAAAGAAAAGAATCTTAAAAAACCGGGATATCACTATTACCTGCTGATATTACAGTTTCTTCCCAAGGGGCTTCATGAAATGTTTTTTAAAACCCTGGGAGATTTCTTTCCCTCATTAGCACTGGGAGTCTTTGTACTTGAATATTTGGAAGAGCTTTGGGATAGATAAAAACATAATTCATTCATAAATTG
>JAQICO010000152.1 GCA_027858495.1 Spirochaetaceae bacterium | reverse complement strand
TGGTTGAACCTTGCGTTTTTATACTTTTTCTTTTCAAAAAGTTTCCAAAAGAATTGGCTGCCTGGATTAGCAATTCCATTTTTATGTCTTGGTACCCTTCTTAGCCTATTCACTATAATACCCTACTTATACATAGAATTCCCCTTGGTATTTTTTAGAAGAATTCTAGATTGGGAGATTCAATACGGAAATATTCTTTTTGGACTCTTTTTATTAGTCTTACTCATTCGATTGATCATAGCTCTTATTCGAGAAGAGGCCTTTCGTCTTTGGGCAGTTATCTCTTTGGTCTTCAGTATTTCCTGTACCCTATGGATGTTTTTCCGGAATCCAGCTCTGTCTTTAAGTGACAAATTACCCGTGATGTTTTATGGTCTGGTACCTCTGCTTTTTATGGGATTAATGAGACTATTCCTTCCTTCACCCAATGAAAAAAGCCCTAAAAGAGAGCCCCAAGAAGAACGATTATTCAGTGAATTGCAACAGTCGAAGGAAGAGTTGAAACAACTACAACAAGATTTAAACAACGAAGATTCAATGATGGGTCATATATTGGAAAAAAGTCGCCGATTAAGAGACTCACTCCTACCCCAGACGATTCATCCTGATAAATTCTGGGAAGTGGCTCTTTTTTATCAACCTGAAAACTCTGAACAAAGGGATTATTACGATTTCTTTTATAGTTACAGTCGACATCTACGAGCTGCTGTTTTCTTTGATATTCAAAATGGTATGAATGGATCCTTTACGGGATCTTACCTAAAGGGAGTATTACCAGAAGAATTCAATAGGCCCAATTCTCTTAGCTCACTTTACCGAAGCCTGACGGAGGGTACGAAATCACTAAGAGAAGGTCGGGATTTAAATGGACTTATGCTCCGGTTTAACCAAAACGAACTGGAATATACGGGATGGAATAACGCTCCCATGCTATTCAGAGCCAACAAACGCAACAAAGCAGCTCTATTGATTCAAGACAAAACAATTAATTGGGAAAACCTTAAAAGTTATCGAATACAGGTAGAAGCCGGAGATAGTATTCTGATTACAAACGACCTCTTTTACAATGCTATTCATCCCGTGACAGAAGACCCCTATGGGGTGGCAAGAGCGGTTGAGACATTGGATACTCAACAAGGCAGAGCTACAGAGATTCTCAAGAACTTAATTCGTCACAGACAACAATATTATGGGGATAGCCGATTTAATAAAGGCGTTTTTCTATTGGTATTAAAAAGAAAGACAGATTAATCAGGGCCAACGAAGTATAGGAATATAAAAGGGGAAAGGCTCTACAACTTTTTACTGGTCCACTTATTTTGCCGTACCTGGTCCACCACTTTCTCAAAGCGCAGCTCGTCCCATTTTTCCATGACAGATTTAACCAAGGAAGAAGAATCCAGTCCCATCATGGAGATGAGTTCTTTGCGGTTTGCGGCACTGGGGAAACAGTCAGGAACTGCCTTGGTGAGATATAGACTATCTACCCTGGCCTTCATCAATAGAGATCCAAGATATTCGCCAACACCGCCGCGGGCCATTCCCTCTTCCACAAAAAGTATCATTTCGTATTTACTACATAGATCTGTAAGAAATTCATCATCCAAAGGCCAAGCCCAACGAAGGGAATAGACATGGCTTTTAAGCCCCTTTTTTTCTAAACTTAATGCTGCTTTTTTAGCTTGGTCAAATAAACTTCCCAAAGAAATAATTAATAGTTCAGCCTGCTCCATGGGTTTAGAATCCTGTGAGAAAAAACCTCGGCCAGCAATGAATTCTTCTTCATCCCCAGAATCTTTTAAGGCAATATCCTTGGCTATTCGAATGAAAACAGGCCCATTAGCATGCAGTGCAAAATCCAGTGAGTGATCCATGTCTGCCTTGGTGATTGGAGCAAGCATCTGCGAATGGGGTACCGAACGGAAAATAGTCAAATCAAATAAACCCTGGTGGGTTTCCCCATCCTGGGGAACCAATCCGGCCCGATCTAATACAAAGACCACGGGCAGACTATTTATAGCAATATCATGGATCACTTGATCCACTGCTCTCTGCATAAAAGTGGAATATATGGCAACCACGGGTTTGAGCCCCGTCAAGCTCATAGACGCAGCCATGGTAACGGCCATGGGTTCTGCAATACCCACGTCTAAAAAACGCTGGGGAAAAACTTCTTTAAAAGGAACAAGACCAGTACCCTTTTCCATGGCTGCAGTGATGGCAACGATGGAAGAATCTCCCTTCGCCTTTTCTAATAGGCTGTGCCCAAAAATGCTGGTCATGGTTTCACCGCTTTTTCCGGCCGGAGAAACTCCATGATAACTCTGAGGATCGTCCTCAGCCTTTTTAAATCCCCTTCCCTTTTGTGTTTTGATATGCACCACCGCAGGACCGTAGGGATTATCCCTTAGATTAATTAAGACCTTTTCCATCTGTTCGAGATTATGTCCGTCCAAGGGGCCAATATAACGAAAACCAAGGTCCGAAAAGAGACGGTTTTTAAGGACAATCCCCTTGATCCCGCCCTTAAATCGTTCACTTAAATTGAACAACTTATTACCGATGAAAGGGATTGCTTTCCAAAATCTGGCCCATCCTCTACGAATAGCCACATAGGACTTGGATGAAGACATTCTGGTGAGCATTGAAGAAATCGCCCCTACATTTTTCGATATGGACATTTCATTGTCATTGAGAATTATTATTAGATTATTGGGGAGGTGGCCTGCAAAATTTAAGGCCTCCAAGGCACTTCCACCGGTTAAAGAGCCATCTCCTATTACCGCGATAACCTGCCCTTGTTTTCCCTGTAGACTCTGCCCCCAATGATAACCCAAAGCAGCAGCAATGGATGTTGATGCATGACCTGCGTCAAAGGCATCATGGGGACTTTCCTTTAACCGTGGGAAACCGGAAATACCATCTTTCTGTCGGATGGTGGAAAACATATTTTTTCTAGCGGTAATTAATTTATGTGTATAGCATTGATGACCTACATCCCAGATAATTTTATCCTGAGGTGTTGAAAATACCCTATGTATTGCAAGGGTAAGCTCAACAACACCAAGATTAGAGGCCATGTGACCGCCTTTTTCAGCAGTCTGATCAATGATTATCTTACGGATATCCTGACAAAGAACCTTTAATTCACGAAAACTGAGATTTTTTACATCGGAGGGTGAATTTACTTTCTCCAGCCTTAACATATCCTCAAATATTGCGAAAAAAAAGCGGTATGTTTCATACCGCTTTTACGTAAATAGCAATTTCCGGAAGGGGAATTCCGGTTAACAGACCTATTTATGTTTATGTCTGTTCTTTCTGAGTTTTTTCTTTCTCTTATGAGTTGCTATTTTTTTTCTTTTTCTCTTTCTACCACAAGGCACGGAAACTCTCCTTAAATACTGTATAAACAGTGGAACATTTAGGTTGCGAGATACATTATGTCCTATTGACTGTTCTGCGTCAAGGGGGGTGATGGATCCATTAAAAATCTTTCAATCAATTGCTCTAGATTATCCTTATCATCGGGATGAAACCAATGAACCGCTGGAAGAGATTTAAAAAACGTCATTTGACGTTTTGCGTATCTACGGGTATTCATCTGAATTTCCCGTAGCACTTCTTCCCCAGAACGGAACTGCCCATCTGCATCAAAGAATTCCCGATATCCGATGGCCTTCATTCCAGGGCTTTCCAAGGAGTATCCCCTGTTAACTAAACCGAAAACTTCTTCTTCCAGACCCTGCTGAAACATCCACCGAACTCTTAAATTGATTCTTTCATAGAGCTCTGCCCGATCTCTCTTTAAACCTATGATTAAAAAATCATAGGTTGAACTCGGAATATTGGGAACTTTAAAGCTGGAAAGAGGCCTGCCAGTACTGCGATAGACCTCTAATGCCCGGAGGATTCTTTGACTGTCATTACAAGAGATGATCTTCCCATAGGCCGGATCCACTCTTAATAATTCTTGCCAAAGACTTGGTAATCCCTCTGATTGTAGGGATTGAAGCAAAAGAGACCTCGCTTCCGATGTATCTCCTTTAACCAGTGGTAAACCAAATAAAAAATTTTTAAAATAAAAGGCAGTGCCCCCTGATAATAGAGGGATCAAGGCTTTTTCTTTAATTTCATGAACAGCATTGTCGGCTAAACGTACAAAATCTCCAGCACTAAAGACCTCTGACGTATCTAATATATCAATAAGATGATGGGGAAGTTTATCCAGATATATGGCATCGGGTTTTGCACTCCCTATATCCAGATCACGGTAAACCTGAACAGAGTCAACACTGATTACCTCGGCCCTCCCTTGAAAGAGCCGAAGCAATAAATCTGTTTTACCCACCGCAGTAGGACCGAAGAGTAGGATAACCTTTGTTTTATTCTGAATATTTGTACTTAACCTTTCCAGAGACAATTTCTCTTATGGCCATAGAGGTTACTTTGGCCTTATTTTTAGCAATTTCATCAGCCTTGGTTAAACTGAGTTGTTCTGAACGTTTAATCGACGCATTGGTCATTTCATAAATATTCATATCATTTTCTACCAGCTCATCCAGAGGGATGGAATAATCCTTCGATTTCATGTTTTATCCTTATCTTCTTAATAACGTGAAGATCATAATATCACAAAGCCTTCTTCGTGTAAATCGGCTCTACTTCAACTGAGGGATTCTTGGGACAAGACTTGAACTATCTGGAATAACAAATCCAGCAGGTAAATCACTGGAGTCTACGGAAAACCATGTTTGGTTTCTTCCGATGGGTCCAATTTTACCTCGCAGAATTAAATCGCCATCTTCCAGCCATATTTCACTATTGTAAATTTTACCCTTTTTAGGATCCATTATTCGTCCTCTACCCCAACGACGACCTCGATCTTCCAAACCCCATATAAAATCTAAGCCCGCATAATAGGGATCTCCAACCAATAGCTCAGCCCTATCACCAGGGGCAAGATAGGTATCTTTTACTACACCGGGATTCTCATCGTCATAGGTAATTATAATCCTACCGAAAAGTTGTCCCTGATACATATAAAGAATTGAAATGGATGAAGGATCACCGGTTTCATCATCTATACTCACCCAAAGGCCAGTCACATCTTCTGCCGCGAATAGAAAAGATATGGATAACAAGAGAAATAATACTATCAATTTTTGCTTCATGCTAATCCTCCAAAAATATATAATACTGTGAAGACACTGGTTAAGCAAGCAGGATTTTTTATTGCCAATTATACAGTTCCTCAAGATATTCCAACTCAGATTGTAACTCCGGATCTAAACGCTGAATAAGGGCTCTATAATCATTCCACATACTAAACCCCTGACTTAACGATAGACGCATATCCCTCAATCCCTGCTCCCAAAGGTCTAAATGTTCCAATTCCAATGAGGCTTTATGAAAGAGTATTTTAGCTTTCTCTTCGGGGAAATCCTTCTCCCAAAGTTCCAATAGCTGCAGTTGCTTATCTCTTTCTTCTGCTGTATTAAGCAATATCCAGAGACGTTCTATTCTTGCGAGGGAAAACCAATCCTGCTCTCTAAAGTTCCACAAGAGCTCCATTTCTTCAATATTGATAAGCTCGGGAGGAACATCTTGGGATGCTTCATTCTCATCATCAGGATAAAGAGCTGATAAATCCGCCGGAATATGAACAATAATATCGTCAGGAATAGGAAAAATAATAGAACTGTTTTCCGATAGGCCTTCTACCTTATTAACCTGATTTCCATCTTCATTTATAGAAGTATCCACCCATTGAATAACTCTTATCATTAAATCCAGATACAACTCATCCTGCTGATCCGCAGGTATTATTTCAAGCATTTCCCTGGCTTTTTGGGGATTTCCCTTTTTAAGGTATAATTCTGCAGAGACCTGCAAGGCATATAAATCCCTCGGATAAATCTCAAGAATCTCATTGGCCACAACCAAGGGATCCCCTCCTTCCTGAGAGGCTTCCAAATAAAGTTCTAAATGTTTAAATTCACGATTCTCAGGATCATTCTTTTGAAGATCCGATAACATATCCCGGGCTGCGGTATAATTGTTACTCTGAATATAAAGCAACACGAGATTGTACATGGCATCAAAAGGAGGATCCTCACTGTTCAATGCCCTTAAGTAATAATACTTTGCTCTTTCGAAATTGCCCGATTTATGAAGATCCAAAGCAAGATTATAAAAATCGTTCACCTGAGTATCTATACCTACAGTTGCACAGGAAAATAAAAATATTAATAAAAATAATAGACTAACCCAATATCGTTTTTTCAATCTCTCTCACCTGCTCTCTGTACAACGAGGCTAAACCCGCCCCGTAATCTGCAATTAATTGTATCATATTCCGTGGATAATCAGCCTTATCCTCGCCATTCAATCTGTCACCAGCATCTCCCAAACCGGGTAATATATAGGCAGCATCGTTGAGTACCGGATCCATCCAAAGGGTGTAGATAGTAACCCCTTCCACAGCCCGGGCAATCTGAAGACTGCCCTTAAGTGCAGAAATAACATTCAAAACCTTTATAGAGGCGGGTTTTACTCCCTGGTCCAGTATATATTTCACTATCGTCACAAGGCTACCGCCTGTTGCATTCATTGGATCAGCAAAAATTAAATCCTTACCCTCCAGATCTTCCAAATTAAAATAGGACTTACTCAGATCCAATAAATATTCCATATTATCTTTCATCTTTGTATCGTCTCGTTGAATTCTAAAAAGAGCAAAAGGAGTTAGATAACCCGAGGACGAGTACTCCTCAATTTCCTTGCTAAGAATCATACTGGGCAATAAAGCTCCCCGCAGCATAACACACATCACCGTATTTTCAATCTGGCTATCTACATCGGGGATTCGAAGAACCGCATAATTCTGAACAGGAACAGTCACCGGGGTTTTCACAATTAAGTGATTTTTCTTAGACCCCTCCCCCTGCCATGCCAAGTTAAACA
>JAQICO010000193.1 GCA_027858495.1 Spirochaetaceae bacterium | reverse complement strand
CCTATGGACAATATGGAATCCCCTATCCTGGAAACAGCGATCTTGACCCTTCGGAGCAAACAATGCTGGTGTTGGTTACATCGGAAATTCAGAATTCCCAAGGAGAATTGATACCCTCTGACGGGCTGTCGGTGGATCTTCCTATGACCGATAATTATGAATACGACTGGGGTGATCCCCGGGACCCGATGATAAGGGCGGCGTTGGAATATCTTGGCGAATAATAATTTTCCATCTCCCCATAAAAAAACCGCCCCATAAAAAGGGCGGTTTTTAATATTTATGTCTTTATCCTCTATCCCAGAACCGCTTCAACCTTAACAATTTCCCCAGCCTTGGCCAGAGGAACCAAATTCCCCTGTACTTCCTTGCCGTTAACCTTCAATGTCTTAAGGCCTCTATTTACCCCTGAAGGATTGGTAACCACCACTTCATAGGTTGCCCCGCGGTATTTTCGTTTTACTGAAAAGACATCCCAGTCCTTGGGAACCACCGGGTCTATTTCCAGGCCCTGATATCCCGGTCGCACACCAAGGATAAATTGGGTGGAGGCCACAAAGGTCCAGGAGGAAGTCCCCGACAGCCAGCTGTTCCGGGCCAGACCGAACTGTGGATGTTCATCGGCCAATATATTCTGAGCGTAACAATAGGGTTCGCATTCGTATAGACTGGAATCCTTGGCTGCTGGATTGATCTGGGTGTAGTATTCAAAGGCTCGATCACCGTGGCCCATCTTGGTTTCTGCGATGATCACCCAGGGATTGGTATGCAGAAAGATGCCGCCGTTTTCCTTGGCTCCCGATGGATAGGTGGTAATACCACCTATATGGGGATCATATCCGTCGTATCCCGGCCAGCTGACCTTGATTCCATGCTCAGTATTCAAATGTTTGTTTACACTTGCCAGGGCGGTTTCTGCCCGTTCTCCCGTGGCGTAACCTGCAAGAATGGGCCAGGACTGACCGTTTACAAAGATCTTACCCTTCTCGTTTTTATGAGAGCCGATGGGATTCTGCTTCTCGTCGAAATAACGGATGAACCATTCTCCGTCCCAGGCATTGTCGTTGACATTTTTATTCATCACATCCCAAAGGCCGGCAAGTTCCTGAGCCGTGGATTCTTCTCCCCGGATTTTTGCAATTTCCTGGGCTTCTTTAAGACCCCAACCATAGAGGGAGGCATTAAAGGTGGATTCAGCACCGGTGGGCAGATTCACTGTGTCATTCCAATCGGCAAAGCCAAGAAGGGGAAGCCCGTTGGCTCCGGTATTGGTGGAGGTGAAGCGAAGGGCCCGAATAATGTGTTCCCAAACAGTGCCTTTCTCGGTGCCTTCTGGTTTATAGAAGTTGATTTCCTGGTTGAGGAAATCAAAGTCACCGGTTTCCTTCAGGTAAAAGGCCGTGGCCAAAACCATCCAGAGGTGGTCGTCTCCATAGTAATCGGGGCGGTCTTCCGATTCCCGGGAGTCTCCCTCGTTGGCTATCAGGCTGAGGGGGTTGAACTGATGCATGGCCGAACCGTCGGGCTTCTGCATGGAGATGATGGTTTTTAGGAGTTTTAAACAGCCTTGAGGGTCGTTTTGCATGGCGCCCAGAAGGTCCTGGGAGCTGTCTCTGAAACCCATACCCCGGGCACCCAGGCCTAATTGATAGGAAGACAGGTAACGGGACCAGTTTCGGGTTATCAGACATTGCTTGGGATGGTGGACGTTGAGCATATCGTCCATGGCCTGGCTGGGGGTCTTTACCTGAATAGCCGAGAGATAATCCTCCCAATAGGCTTCCAGGTCTGCAAAGGCCTGGTCTGTTTTTTGAGCATCTAAATAGGGGGAGATATGATCCCATATCTCATCGCCGATTTTTTCAGTTTGACCCAGCTGCAGGATAATTCTTTTTTCTTCTCCGGGAGCCAGGCTGCCCAGCTGATGCATCAGGGCGGCGATGTTGTCGCCTCTCAGGGCTTCATAATTGCTTAAGTCTTTTTCTTCCAAGGCCCCGGGGGCCGCCCAGCTGCCATTGCCCAGTTTTCCCAGGAACTTACTGCGATCGGTTTCAAAGCTGCTGGCTTCTCCATTGGAAACCAGGTAATTCCATTTGATATCCCGCATCATAAAGGCGTATTGGATCAAGGCTGTTTTTCCGTCTTTTTCCTTTTTCTGAGAGGCCATGGTCTGGGGAACCCAGTCAGTGTTGGTAAACTGTTTAAGCGCATCGAAGTGGGTGTATTCCACCACGGGGATAAAATCCACTTCCTTGGATTGGGAACTTTTATTGCGGATTCGCATATCCATTATAAGGGTCTGGTGATTTTGGGGAATGAAGAAGGTTCCTTCCAGTTCTATTCCATTAACGCTGCTGCTGATTCGGTTGTAGCCCAGACCAACACGGCAGTTAAAATCTTCACCCTCATCTCTGCAAGGGCTGTAGAAGGGGGAATAAACCTTGTATCCCTGGGCAGTTTTTTCACGAACATAAAAGGCTGTACCATTCATATCACCGCCGGGTAATTGAGGAATATATTTGGTTATACGGTTTTCTGCCGGATCGCCTTTGCAGAGAAGAACAGCTCCGGTCTGATCGATAAAGCCGCCGAAATCCAGCCCTCCTATATAGTTGATCCACCTTACAGGGGTCAGGGGGGTGGTTATAGAATATTCTTTATTTTTTTGATCGAACTGTCCAAAATTCATGGCATTCTCCTTGGTTGAATGATTCAAATAACATAGCATTGGAATTCTTTTTTGTCAAAGTGCTATTAACTCATTATAGGATAAAACCCAAGCAATTTCCCTGTTTTTTAGAGTTTATCAAGCAACAGCTTTTTATTTTTATGACAGAATACTTTTTGGATAAAGTAGGGCATACTAAGTAAATCCAATGAAAAACAATATATGAACCTCCTCGTGATCGATTAAGCATAAAAAAACTTGGTATAAGTCTTGCTTTATAGCTTGTCCGGAGGTGTAAGGATGATAGGACAGCTAGAAAAAAGTATTGATCAGTATCGACAAGGCAGTTTAGCCTTGGATAAGCTGATGGAACAGGCAGGAATACAGGCCTATGATTGGGCGACAAAAAACAAGTATTTAGGACCGGAAAAGGCTTCGATGTTTTATTTGAGTGTTCGGGAAAGACTGCCCGATATAATTGGGAAATATAAAGCTGAGCGGGGTTATCTAAAGGGGTATTTAAATGTGTGTTTTGGCCGTCACGCCAAGGATCTATACAAAAAAGAATGGTTGAATCAGCAGCGGGAAAGGGCCTATCAATATCACTTTCCCACCAGGGATATTTTAGATTCATTAAGGGATATTAAACCGGTATATCCGTTGGATTCTCCCTTTCTACAATGGGTTGAACAATGTAAAAAACGCCTGAAGAATCTTCCGCATTCAAGAAGTCTTCAAAGTACTCAGAGGAGGCTTCTTTGTCTTTTCCTATATCACGCATTCTTTATTCCCCAGGAATATCTCCATGGTATAGCAGAAATCTGTGATGTCCCTGAAGATCAACTTGCCACAATGATTGATCATTTAATTGAGGAAATGGAAGGCCGCCGTAGAGGGCTAAAAAAGATTCATCAAACCATCAATCGATTGTTTCTGTCCCTGCAAATTTGTGAATATCAATCTTATAAATCCATTGAACCCCGTATTTTAGAAAATCTTAAATCCATGATGAATTATTACAAAACCAGGCTTCGATGTAATCAACAGAAGGCGGAAAAGATGCATCTAATGGCGAATCAAAGGACCATTGCTAAACTATTAAACATTCCAGCGGGAACCGTTTCCAGTTGTGTTCATTATGCAAGAAAGTTTATTAAACCTCTATCCATAGACTTTCTTTCCCAGTAATATTACTCTATGGACATACTGTTAGCTTCGGGCAACCGTCATAAACATCAGGAATTATCCCATATCCTTAAGCCCCACAGGGTCTTGCTGCCCCAGGACCTAAAGTTGGATTTTCATTGTGAGGAGACCTGTAAAACCTATATGGATAATGCACTCTTAAAGGCGCAGACCCTTCATGAGATATCCGGTTTGCCCGTACTTGCCGATGATTCCGGTTTATCTGTTCCAGCTTTAGGCGGTGCCCCGGGGATCTACTCCGCCCGATATGGTCAAGAAGAGCTTGGACGCAGCCTTAGCAGTACCGAACAGAATGATTTTCTACTGAAGAATATGTCGGCCATGGAAGATCGACAGGCTTTTTTTGTCTGTGCCATGGCTTTGTTTTGGGAACCCTATCGATTTATTACAGCCCAGGAAATACTCAAGGGAGAAATTGCCTCCAGCCCTTCTGGCGCTGGAGGTTTCGGCTACGATCCGGTGTTTTATCTTCCGGAATATAAATGCTGCCTTGCAGAAATTTCTACCGAGGAAAAGAATGAAATATCCCACAGGGGTAAAGCTGCCAGGGTCATATCAAGTTTTCTAGACTAAATATTCAGGATAAAATATTTAAGACCTACATCGGGATATCTTTCTTTAATGCTGTTTAATCCCAGGATGATGGATTCGCAGATATCATCTTCTTCATAGATAATAAATAGGGTGTTTTCCTCTGGCCAGATATGATCCCCTCGACGGGGACCGCTTGATCCTGTTCCATGGACATTGTTTAATTTGGTGAAATATCCCTTGCTTTCTATATGTTCAAGAATTTCCATAACATCCACTTCCAGGGAGCTGTTTACCATAATTTCAAGTCGTTTCATTCCATTCCTTCCTGGTTTGCCAGAACCATGGCTCGGGTTTTACGTTTTCGTTCTTTTTGCTTAATTTCATGTTTGCTGTTAAAATAGGAGTAAACCAAGGGTACAAAGATCAGAGTTAACAGTGTGCTGATGGTCATACCGCCCACCACCGTTTGGCCGATGGGTTGAACCAGTTCCGAGCCCTCTCCCTTTGAAAAGGCCATGGGCAGCATACCCAAGATAGTGGTCAGACTAGTCATCAATACGGGTCTTAAACGGTTTCCTCCGGCTTCTACACAGGCCTCCCGAATGGTCATGCCTCGTTCCCGCAGCAGATTGGTATAGTCTACCAAAACAATTCCGTTATTTACAGTGATCCCTGCCAGCATGACCACACCAACGGCAGAGAACATACTTATGGGAGTGCCCGTTGCCAAGTAGAGGAATACAATTCCAATGAGCATCAACGGCATGGACAGGAAGATGATAAAGGGGTCTATCAACGATTCAAACAGGCTAGCCATTACTCCGTATACCAGAAGTACTGCAATAAGTAAAATCCATTTAAATTTCTTCATCAGTCTTTGGGTTTCCTGAAAATCACCATTGTAAGCTATGGCAACATCATCTCTCTGAACAATATTCTCTGATATTACTCTACGTACCTGCCGGTCCGCTTCATCGGGTGTGACCTTGGGCATAAGACCTGCGGTAACATGGATAAGTCTCTTTCTATTTTCTCTGGTGATAGAGGTTGGAGATATAGACATTCTGGTGGTGGCAAAGCTGGATAGGGCAACTTTTTGACCCATGCTGTTCATAACAAAAATTCGGTCCAGATCTTCTAGACCTTGTCGGTCCTGTTCCTCTAGAGATAGCACCACGTCGTATTCATTACCGTTGGAATAATAGCGGGTTGCCACTTTCCCGTCGATATTGGCACTGACTTCTGCTCCAATGCTGTATATATTGAGGCCCAGGCTATAGGCCTTGTCTCGATCCACCACTATTTCAACCTGGGGAAGACCTTCTCCCATGGATATTTCAGGTTCTGTTACAATGGGGACTGAATCTTCAATGAGGGTCTTTATTTCTTCTGCCACCTGCCGTGCGAGCTGTAGATCCTCCGATTGAATTTCTATATCGATGGGGCTTGCATTGCCCATGGATCCTCCCCCCTGAGAAAAGTTATAATCCACTCCGGGGTAATAGCTTAGAGCATCACGCAGGTAGGCCTTGATTTCTTGTGAGCTTTCCTGCCGTTCTTCAAAGGGCGGCAGAATGACCATCAACATTCCCAGATGAGAGGCGTCTCCGGAAAAGAATTCTCCAGTGGTTCCGGACATGGTTACCAGAGACTCAATACCATGGATATCCTGGAGTACCTGGGTCTCCAGCTCTCCCAATACACGCTTAGTCTCTTCCAGAGAGGTTCCTGCGGGCATGGTTATTTCCAGCTGAACGGCATCTTCCGCTGCAGAGGGCATTAATTCCATTCCGATAAATCCAATGGCCATCATGCTGAGAACAAAGAGTAGCAGGATAATGGCGAGTACACGGCCTTTATGGTCCAGAATATAGTGAAGAAATCTCTTATATCCATTGTCCATTCCGGTAAAGAATCTATCCATGGTATCGTCGATTTTCTTAAAAACCCCCTCTTTTAGAGGACGTTGTTTTCGTGTGTACAGCGGTAGGAATTTACTGGCTAGAACTGGAACCAAGGTGAAAGCGATGAACAATGAGGCCATCAGGGTAATAATGATGGTAAAGGCCATATCCTGGAATATAACACCAATAATATCCAGTTGGCTCTTGAACATGATTACCGGTAGGAATACTGAAACGGTGGTTAGAGTGGACGCTGAAATTGCAGTGATCATTTCCTGGGTTCCCAACTCCGCCGCGGGCAGTAGCTTTGCTCCCTTTTCCCGGTATCGGTAAATATTTTCAAGTATTACAATGGAGGAGTCCACAATCATACCTATTCCCAAGGTCAATCCTGCCAGGGTCATAAGGTTGAGGGTCAGACCGGCAAAGTACATCAGCATGGTGGTGAAAAGCAGAGACAGAGGAATGGATATTCCGATGATCAGGGTACTTTTCAGGTTCCTTAAGAAAAAGAACAGCACCGCCATGGCTAAAATAGCCCCTAAAATAGCAGAAGATGATACTCCTTGAAGACTTGATCGGATCATTTTGGTTGAGTCATAGATCACGTTCAATTCCACACCAGCAGGAAGAGTTTCACGGATTACATCCAACTGTTCCATTACCAGATCGGCGGTTTTAAAAGAGTTTATGCCGCTCTGCTTCTGCAGAGTAATATAGATTCCCGGTGATCCGTTGATAAATACGGCGGTACTTTGATCTTTATAACTCTCGTAGACTTTGGCAATATCTCTCAGCCTTATGGTGGTCAGCTGGCTGGTCATTCCAGGAATTTGTGACCCTCCTTTATAGCTGATGACTGTATCGGCAATTTCTTGAATCGATGCATATTCTCCGGCGGTTTCCAGAAGAATTTTCCTGTCTCCCTGCTGGATGCTTCCGGCAGAGGTATCCACATTCTGTGAGGCCAGCATCTGGCTAATCTGGGTAAGAGAAAGATCGTAGGCATCAAGACGGTTCTGGGGGATATCCACCCGAACGGCCTTTTCCCGACCTCCGGAAAGAGAGGTGGTGGACACACCGGGAACTCGTTCCAGGTAGGGCTGTACCATATTTTCAGCGATTTCATTGAGTTCTTCGGCAGGACGGTCCCCACTGAGGGACATATACAATATGGGCATCATGGAGGGGTCCAGAATAAATATCTGAGGAGAGGCTGCCTCGTCGGGTAAAAAGTCCTTAACAAACTCCATTTTATCCCGTACATCGTTGGCTGCCGCTGATAGGTCCTGATTCCATCCGAATTCCAGCATGATTAGACTGGTTCCTTCCGACGAGGTGGAATTGAGGTTCTGAACATTGTTTACATTGGTCAGTGCACCTTCCAATACCTTTGACACCCCGCTCTCCACTTCCTCGGGACTGGCACCTTCATAGCTGGTCATTACCAGTAAAAAGGGAGGGTTTATATCGGGAAATAGGTCGATGGGAAGCTGGAAGGATACATAGAGTGATAGCAACAACAGTAATCCAAAGAGGATGAGTACCGTCACTGGTTTCCTTATGATTTGTTTGGATAGAGCCATGGTTTAGTTCCCCTCCAGAATCTTAACGGAGGACCCGTCTTCCAACAGATTGTTGCCCATGAGCACAACTCGGTCATCGGCAACAACCCCTTGATCAATCTTGGAGAATCCATTGAGACTAATGGAAGATTCTATCGGACGTTTTATCGCTTTGTCATCTTCTATGATATAGACAAACTGTTCATCAAATCGCTCTACAATGGCTTGACTGGGAAGCACCATGGAATTTTCGAATGTTTCTATAACCATGGATATTCTGGCAAACATACCGGCCTTTATGGTGGGATCATCGGAGAGAATATTCATGGTAACTTTTAGAGTTCTAGAGTTTGGATCTACCACGGGGCTGATTTCTACTATTCGGCCGGTAACCCATCTATCCTCCTGCCAGGAAATCAGTGAAATCCGGATGTTTTGTCCCAGCTTTACCGACGATACATATTTCTCAGGGATTTGGGTTTCCAGCTGCAGGTTACGTAGGTCTCCCACCGTTGCAATGGGCATTTGGGCGGATACCTGAGAACCCACTGAAGCGTTCATATTGGTGATGGTTCCACTGATAGGGGCCTTAACCGGGCTTTCTGCATAGGTTTGACCGGGACGGCTTGGATCGATCCATAAAATGGTTTGCCCTTTGTTTACATAGTCTCCCAGATCGGTAACGATGCGGGTTACCTTTCCTGTGGCCGTGTCAGGATAAACATCGATGGTGCTAGAGGCTACTATATCCCCGTTGCCCTTGTATAACTGTTCCAGATTCATCTGCTTTAGGGTGGTTAGAGTTACTGGAATCACCTGTAGATCTTCCTGTACCATATTGGCTTCGGCTTTTTTCTTTTCTATCAACTTATACCCGGTGAAGATCATAACTAAGATTATAAGGGCAATAATAATTCTAAGAGGCCAGGCCGACCTTCGGGTTCTTTTTCTAAGGTCCTTTTTTAGCCTTTTATAATGGAATTTCATCTCTTTAAGACTTTCGTGGTTAACATCCTGCTGGTCAAGGCAGCTCTTTATATCTTCATTCATTATCTAATCTCCTCAATCTTACTGTTTAACGCCAGTTCAAGATCCAGCAGGGTTGATTGGTAGTTAAATCGCTCAAATAAAACGGCGAACTGCGCCTGATACAGTTGATCCTGGGCGGTTTGAACTTCCAGCAGTTCAACCGTACCCAGTTGATAGGCTTCGTTGGTCAAACGGTAGTTACGGTCGGCCAGTTCCACGCTATATCCATAGGCCTCCAGGGTAATGCGGGAGGTCTCCAGTTTACGTACCAGATTGTTAATTTCAATGGAGGCGTTTTCAAGAGCCTGCTGGCGCGCCAGATTCAAACTGTCCAGGCCATCTTGCAGTTCCCTAATCTGTACGTCCTTGGAAGATCGTGGAATAAAACCGTCCAGGGGGATAACCAAGGTGGCCGAAAGACTGAGATTATCATAGAAGGGGTCCCAGCTGTCGGAATTAAAGGGTTCGTCGGAAACCTGACTTCCCCAGGATAGTCCCAGGTTTAATATGGGTGTCAAATTATAAAGAGAGGTCATGGTCTTGGTGTTTTCCAGGGATCGAAGCTGTTGGTTGATCTGCTGGATATCCAGGCGCTGGTTTAAGAATTGTCCGACCAGTTGGGCACTGTCCAGAGGATCCAGCAAGTCGGCATTAAGATCTCCCAGTAAGGTGAGATTATCCTGCTGGTCCAGGCCTAAGAGAAACTTGAAAAAAGCCAGGGAGCTTTCAAGCTCGGCTAAATTCTGGTTCAGCTTAGGCCGTTGATTTTCCAGGGATACCCTGGAAGATAATACCGATAATTCAGGAACCAGTCCATTTTCAAAGTTTATCAGGGTCTGCTGATAGCGCTTTTCCAGGGTTTCGATGTTGTTCCGTTCCAATTCCACACTGGCCTGCTGGGTTTTTATCCCCCAGAATTGTTTTTGAATATTCACTTCCAGTTGACGGGATGCTACTTCGTAGGACAGCTGGCCGGCTTCGTAGTCCAGAATAGTTTGTTTGATTCCGTTGCCCAGGGCCATATTTATGGGCAGGCTCATGTTCAGCCCCACAGACATGGAGGTACTTGCTTCCTGTTCTGCAAAGGTATAAGGATTAATTGCTGGATCCCCGAATAGTTTATCGCTTTGGGTGAGCCCTACCGATGCATTGATGCTCGGAATAAAGGCATTCCAGGCACTGTCCATGGCCCGTTTTTTTGTACGCAGATCAATGGCGTTACTCTGTAGAGATAAATTATTTTCCAAGGCCATCTCTACTGCCTGATCTACATCTATACTGAATTCTTCTGCCATGAGAGGCAGCAATAACATCATAATCAGTAATATGGTCATTGTCTTTTTCATCTAAGTACTCCTTCCTTTGATGATTACAAATCATCCCGGTGGTTTTCTATTCCCCCGGTGAATAAGCTAAAAATTCTAAGAGCCCGCTTTTCCGGACCTGTTCCATTTATATCCAGCATCATATCCGAGCCAAGGGCGTAGGATATGAATTTTAATTGCTCCGTAAGTTCACAGCTTTGGCGGTCTATATATCCTTCTTTAACTCCCTCTAACATCAGCGGGAGAAAAAATTTCACCTTTGTATCGGTCTCATCCTTCAGACTTTGCATATCTACATTTTTATTCATTTCCATCATGATCAGACGCACTGCAGGGATTTCCTGAAGGAAGCGGCTTATCATTAGGATATGTCCGTAGAGCTTCTGGGGGAATCCATGTAAATCCTTCTGCATGGAATTCCACTGCTCCTGAAAAAGCAGCTGCAATTTTTGCCAAACCGAATTAAATATCTCTTCTTTGCTGCAGTAATAATTGTAAATACTGCTTTTACACAAGCCTGCCTCCTGGGCCAATTCCTGCATGGAGTGATCAGAGCGGCCCTCTCGATGCATCAGATCAAGAAGGGCTCCATCAATGGGGTTGTCGTTGATCTCAATTTTAATTTTACCCAGAGGATTTATATTTATTTGCTCTATCACTTCACTGGATAATGTAACACCGGGTGCAAGACCCTTTGTTACTTTTTCCATAAATTTTTCCATTTCTTCATAGCTTTGGGGGTTCCGCTGCCACATAAAGGATATCAGACCGTTGAAAAACCATCCCCAATGGGCCTTTGAAAATGAGCTCTTCTTTTCCAGGTTATTATAAAAGGTCTGGAGTTCTATCAGGGTTTCCAGGGGGTCGCCCAATCCATGATGCATCACCATGAGCAGTAGGTCCCAATTCTCATACATAAATTCATAGGATAGACGGCAGATAGCCTTCCACTGAGGAGGGTGCTGTTCAGCCAGGGTATAGATATCTGAGCGGTTTGTCTTTGTTTTTATTTCGTAACGATCTTTTAGGGCGGTTAATATGGCCTGTTTATTTGGGAAATAACGGTATAATGCCTGTTTCGAAATTCCGCAGGCCTGGGCCACTGGAGTTAAAGACCATTGTGTGGGGCTTAAATCTTTCCAGCAATTCAGGCAGAGATCTAAAATTTCTTCTGTTCGTTCTTCTTTGTTTTTTTTCATGTTTACGACCGTTCGTCAACTGAATATAGCGAGCTTTTTTATATTAGACAAGGTTTTTCGAGAAAAAATTAATAAATATTTATTGGGAAGGGAAGTTTTATGTCATTTTAGCAAATCAATCAGGGGCTATTCTGGGTCATATAGATTATTGGCTCAGTTCCTTTATATATATTTCATAGGCATGAACAGTTCCTTCAATCTCCCTTTCTTTGCTTTCACTTCTACCGTCTGCACAATGTCCCTGGTATATATAAAGATGCTCCAATTCGCTTTCCAGAGATTCCTTGGTGGTTCCCAGGGTTTCTACCTTATACTGCAAGCTCGCCCGAGTAGTTTCGTAGGCATTGTCAAATATATAGTTCCAATTTTCTTCTAACATGTTGAGGAATATATATAAAAAAAAGGTCGAAATCAATCGTCAGATCAATCAATAAAAGAAAATATTTTCCGGGAGAAGTATTAACCAACAACCCAGAAGTATTAAAAGATAGGCTGTGATTTTGGTATTGCTAAAAGGTTCTTTTAGTAGAATCTTGCTGAATAGCAAATTAAAAATAAGAAGACAGGGGAGCAGATGGGGCAATAGGTTATCCATTTCTTTTGACCAAAAGGGATAGCCTATAAACAATCCAGAAATTATTATTAACCCTAGTATTAGAAAGAGTATTTTCCTTAGTGGTTTGGAAGATGTTGCTTTTTTTCTAGAAAGAAGTGATGCCCCTGACTTAAGAGTTACCATGGCGAGAGAACTCAGTAAGCTTATTAAAATCAAAAACACCCAGTTCATCGCTTAATCCTTTGGTTCCCTATAGGGATTTTCCAAGAGTATAACTCCGCAAAATATAACAATGGCCCCTATGAAATAGTTCTGAGGAAGGGGTTTTTGAAAAAACAGCCTCAATAAAGGCGGATGGAGCATCAAAGATATAGAGATGAGGGGAAAGGAAAGGCTGAGTTCCATTCTTTGGAGTATAAAAACCCAGGGAACTAAACTCAACCAAAACAGCAGCCAGCCTAAAGAGCCGCAGTCTCCCTTCGTTTCAATTATCAGCCAGGCGGCTTGAGTAATTAGAAGCATCAGAAAAAAGAGTAGTCGGATTCTGGGGATAAAGATAATCTTTCCCATGGGATTATTGTAACCTGTTTTTGTCATATGATGAAGTATTGTTTTATTTTTGGAAAATTGCTGTCTATTCGATTTTAGGATTAAATTCTTTTGATCTTTCCGCTATAGTTAAAGTACCATGAAAAAAGATGAATTAACTTTAGTTCGACCATGCTTTATTTTGAAAGAACATGGTTTATACGGTTTCAAATTGGGGAATCAGTATTTGGCCGGTATGCCCATGCCTGGTAGCGACCCGGGCCTTTTTAATGACTTAGCAAGTCTGGGTATAAAACATAATTTTTGCACAACCCATGATGAAGCTCCCTATGATTCAACACCTCTTACTCAGCTTTCAGTAAAGCTTGCAGATTCAGTGAAGGGTCTTTCTGAAAAAGAGCTTTTGGCAGAAGAAAAGAAAATCCGTTTCCTGGTAGAACGTATGACTGAAGTGCTGCAGCAGGGAGGTTCGGGGGTCTGTCATTGCAAAGGCGGTACCGGCAGAACTGGAACTCTTATGGCCGGAACACTGATGCAGCTGGGATATCCGACGGATCAGATTCTCAAGGCCATGGAGGAAATAAATGTTTTTCGGGGTAAGGGAGAACATGGATGGCCCGAGTTGGATTGGCAGATGCAGCTTATTGCCAACTGGTAGAGCAGGTTCATAATCCATGGATTACCCCCTAGAAATTCGGAATTATAAAGATCTATTTTCTTCTGCTGTATGGAATCGAGGGGTCCAATATTACCAGTTCGGATATGCCCAATGGGTGGATGATTTTGACCATGGAATGGAATATGAAGTACAGGGCAGCGTGGGATATTATCGAGTCCGTATATGGGATGATTCTTCATCCCATAATGGTTTTCGGGCTGAATGCAACTGTCCTTATCATGGTCCATGTAAACATATAGTCGCTGTCATTCTGGATGGAATGGATGATGAATTTATCATTGAAAAGGCGAAAAAACCCTAAGATCCCCTGGATATTCTCCAGGGGTTTCAAGAGGAAATACGGAATATCGATCTTGAGAAAAATACAGCCCATGATTTGCCAAGAAAATCCTCTCAGCATGTTAAAGCCCCAGGGTCTGAATTATCGTCTCATAGTTTCCGGATTTTTTTCCTTGTGGATATAAAGGAATATTCCTTTAATTTTGAGAAACCCTATTTTCAACTTATTCCTCATAAGCAATATATTAAAAAATATGGAAGTCTGGGAAGAATACAACCC